>JBBPYT010000107.1:0-4575 GCA_038199665.1 Hyphomicrobiales bacterium | reverse complement strand
GGGCTCGACGGCAGTTTCGCGGCGTACGAGCTCAACGAGAACGAACATGCCGACGGCATCCTGGCGACAACCCGTGTGCCGGCCGCGGTTCGCCCCGCCACCGAACGCGCCGCTGCCGCAATCGCCCAAAACATCGCGGACGCCCTCGACTACGTCGGGGTGCTGACGGTCGAGATGTTCGTGGTGCCTGAGAACGGCGCCACTGTCGAGACCCTGGTGGTCAACGAGATGGCGCCGCGCGTCCACAATTCCGGCCATTGGACGCTCGACGGCGCCGCGACCTCGCAGTTCGAACAGCACATCAGAGCCATCTGCGGCTGGCCGCTCGGTTCGACCCGGCGCCATGGCGCGATCGAGATGCGCAACCTCATCGGGGCGGAGGCGCACGAGTGGCAGGCCATCCTGGCGCAGGACGGCGCGAGCCTGCACCTTTACGGCAAGGCGGAAGCGCGGCCCGGCCGCAAGATGGGCCATGTCACGCGGGTGGTCCCGGCCGCGGGATAGCGCCGGCCGAACCGTCGGCCACGTCCGCTCCGGTGGAAAGCTGACGTTGAGGTCGCGGCGGCGACGCCCGCTGCCCGCCAAAACCCGGACGTTCTCCGGACGGCCTTGATCGTGGGGACGCTTTTGGCAACGTTGGGTGCCCAGGGGTCAGCATCCACCTGTCGGAGAGTACGTGCGTCGAGCACAGGTTGCGGCGCTTAGCTAGGGCCGAAGGCAGACATGCCTCCTCACCCCTGCCGAGCTAAGCCGGCGTTTGCTCCGCGGGCGAGTTTCGGCTAGAGGGAGCCAAGGTTCTTTCGCCCGAAAAAGAGGCCGAGATGGCGACCAACGATGATGTTCCGATGAATCCCGAATATATGGATTATGCGGAGCACGAGCGGACCTATCGGGGCTTCACCTTCGCAACGAAGTGGATCTCGGTCGCGGTCGCCGGTATCGTGGTCTTGATGGCGATTTTCCTTCTGTGAAGCCGGGTTCGCGTCTTCCCGATCGATCTCAGAACAGTATCTAATGGCGGCTGAGCGGTTCGAAGTCGCTCCCCTGCCGCCCCAACCACAGCTCCCGGGTGCCCCATGCGATTTGCCGTGCCTGCCGAGTCCGATCGTGAACCCAGGGTGGCGGCAACGCCGGAAACCGTGCGCAAGTTCATCGGGCTGGGTGGAACCGTCGTGGTCCAGGCGGGTGCGGGGCTCAGATCCGGAGTGCCGGATGACGCCTTCGCGGCGGCCGGCGCCAGCATCGCCCCCAGCGCGACCGAAACCGTCAAGGATGCCGACATCGTCCTGAAGGTGGGCCGGCCGCAAGCCGAGGAACTCGGGTCGTACAAGCATGGCGCGCTGGTCGTGGCCATCATGGACCCTTACGGCCAGGCCGAGGCGCTGGGCCTAATGGCCGATGCCGGCGTCACCGCCTTTTCCATGGAGCTGATGCCGCGCATCACCCGCGCGCAGGTGATGGACGTGCTGTCGAGCCAGGCGAACCTTGCGGGCTATCGCGCCGTGATCGACGCGGCCGAGCAATATGGCCGCGCCTTCCCGATGATGATGACCCCTGCCGGCACGGTCCCGGCCGCCAAGGTGTTCATCATGGGGGTCGGCGTGGCCGGTCTCCAAGCCATCGCCACGGCACGCCGGCTGGGCGCCATCGTGACCGCCACCGACGTCCGCCCCGCCACGAAGGAACAGGTCGAGTCGCTCGGCGCCAAATTCGTGGCAGTCGAGGACGAGGAGTTCAGGCAGGCCGAAACGGCGGGCGGCTACGCGCGCGAAATGTCGGAAACGTATCAGCGCAAGCAGGCCGAACTGGTGGCGAGCCACATCGCCAAGCAGGACATCGTCATAACGACGGCGCTGATCCCCGGCCGGCCGGCCCCAAAGCTCGTTTCGGCCGCGATGGTTTCCTCCATGCGACCGGGTTCGGTGGTGGTCGACCTCGCGGTCGAGCGCGGCGGCAACTGCGAGCTGTCGAGGCCGGGCGAAGTGGTCGAGCGGAACGGCGTCAAGATCGTCGGCTTTCTGAATGTCCCCGGACGTCTGGCCGCCACCGCATCGAGCCTTTACGCCCGCAACCTCTTCGCCTTCGTCGAAACCCTGATCGACAAGACCGACAAGGCGATCGCCATCGACTGGGAGGACGAACTCGTCAAGGCCACGGTCCTCACCCGCGGCGGCGCGATCGTGCATCCCAGTTTCCTGCCGCAGCCCGCATGACCCGGATCCGTTTCGCGCGGGCGATCGTGCTCCGACCTCTAACCCTCCGTTCATAGAGAACGCCCATGGCGGCCGATACTCCGCAACAGCTTTACGAAAAGGCCCAGGCGGCGGCTTTGGCGGCCCGACACGCGGCCGATGCGGCGCAGGCCTATGCCGACCAGATCGGCGATGGGGCCGCCGCCGCCGCCCATGTCGCGACCGGCGGCGCGATCGACCCCTTCGTGTTCCGGCTTGCCATCTTCGCCCTCGCGGTCTTCGTCGGCTATTACGTGGTCTGGGCCGTTACACCGGCGCTGCACACGCCGCTGATGTCGGTGACCAACGCCATCTCTTCGGTGATCGTCGTCGGGGCGCTGTTGTCGGTCGGGGTCGAGACCGGGCTCGGCGATGACGCCGGCGCCTGGGCGGCCCGCATCTTCGGTTTCCTGGCCCTGACGCTGGCCTCGGTGAACATCTTCGGCGGCTTCCTGGTCACCGAGCGCATGCTCGCCATGTACAAGCGGAAGGGGTGAAGGAGATGGGCGACAACCTCGCGGCCCTGCTTTACCTCGTTTGCGGCGTCCTGTTCATCCTGGCGCTGCGCGGCCTGTCGTCGCCCGCCACCTCGCGGCAAGGCAACCGCTTCGGAATGATCGGCATGGGCCTTGCCGTGCTGACCACCCTGCTCTATCGCACGCCGGCCGATGTGGCCTCGTGGCTGATGGTGGTGATCGCCATCGCGATCGGCGGCAGCATCGGGGCCTGGCGAGCCCGCAGCGTGCAGATGACCGCGATGCCCCAATTGGTGGCCGCGTTCCACGCCCTTGTCGGCCTCGCGGCTGTGCTGGTCGCGGCCGGGGCGCTCTATGCGCCGCAAGCCTTCGGCATCGGCGTGCCCGGCGCCATCCACGCGCAGAGCCTGGTGGAGATGTCCATCGGGGCGGCGATCGGGGCCATCACCTTCACGGGCTCGATCATCGCCTTTCTCAAGCTCGACGGACGCATGTCGGGCAAGCCGATCATGCTGCCCAACCGACATGCCATCAACATCGGTCTGACCGTGCTGCTGATCGTGCTGGTCGCGGTCTTCGTGTCGACCACAGCCGCCCTGGCGTTCTGGCTCATCATCCTCGTCTCGCTGTCGCTCGGCGTCCTGATCATCGTGCCGATCGGCGGTGCCGACATGCCGGTCGTCATCTCCATGCTGAACAGCTATTCGGGCTGGGCGGCGGCCGGCATCGGCTTCACGCTGGGCAATCTGGCGCTGATCATCACCGGCGCGCTGGTCGGCTCCTCGGGCGCCATCCTGTCCTACATCATGTGCAGGGGCATGAACCGGTCGTTTCTGTCCGTGATCCTGGGCGGGTTCGGCGGCGAAACCACGGCGGCAAGCGGCGCGGTCGAAACCCGTCCGGTAAGGCAGGGCTCGGCCGAGGACGCCGCCTATATCTTGAAGAACGCGTCGAAGGTCATCATCGTGCCGGGCTACGGCATGGCGGTGGCGCAGGCGCAGCACGCCTTGCGCGAAATGGTCGACCACCTCAAGAAAGAGGGCGTCGAGGTCAAATATGCCATCCACCCGGTGGCGGGCCGCATGCCGGGCCACATGAACGTGCTGCTGGCCGAGGCCAACGTGCCCTACGACGAGGTGTTCGAGCTCGAGGACATCAATTCGGAATTCGCCCAGGCCGACGTGGCCTTCGTGATCGGCGCCAACGACGTGACCAACCCTTCGGCCAAGACCGACAAGGCTTCGCCGATCTACGGCATGCCGGTGCTCGATGTCGAAAAGGCCAAGACGGTGCTGTTCATCAAGCGCGGCATGGGCTCGGGCTATGCCGGGGTCGAGAACGAGCTGTTCTTCCGCGACAATACGATGATGCTGTTCGCCGACGCCAAGAAGATGGTCGACACGATCATCAAGAACCTGGATTGAGGGCAACCTCGTGACAGGACACAATCATTACATTGATTGCTCCTGTGGCTGGTGCTCCGAGTGATATAGAGGCGCCGGTTTCTCGCCCTGCAAACCGGTCGAGATCGGGCAGGATAAAGAGTTCCTGGATAAGGCGAGAGCGCAACGTTCCGCGGGAGGCCGGGTGGGAGCGATGGAACGAGGCGACAGACCGTTGCATTCGAACCGATGCGAGAACCCGAACCCTCGATCAGCCTGCATCCAACCGCACGCAGAAGAGCCCCGAAGTCGCTCCACAAGATCGTTGGCGAAACGGGATCGGACACGAGGGCCGCGAGCGTTCTGGCCTGCTCACGGTTCATGCAATCACTATGTGATAGCATCCAGCGGAGGCGCAAGCCAAATGTTCCTCAATGAGCTTGGACCGTGGCGTAAGGCTACCGGCTCACGCCGGGGATATGCGTG
>JBBPYT010000106.1:0-8662 GCA_038199665.1 Hyphomicrobiales bacterium | reverse complement strand
CGGTACCTGCTCGACGCGGTGCAGTAGCCCGCTCTCTCCCGGTCAGCTGCCGTGAGGAGCCTGTACCGCTTGCCGGTGGCCTCCGGTCATGGGGTGCCTGGCTCCAGCGGCGAGGCGTGCCGTGCCTTCGCCCGACCGACAGCCTCGGCTGCCTCGAAGTGATACGCGACGAGGCGACCGAAGCGCTGTTGTTCAGCAATCCGCAGAACGATTTCCAGCGTGGCTGGGCTTTCGCGGTCACGAGTCTGATGGCGGCACAGACCGAAACGGTGCGGACGCGGTTCCTGGGCTCGCCCGGGCGCGATCTGACCAATCCGGTAATGGTCGAAGCTGGCCTTGCCGACGGCTCCCGCGAGGACGACGGACGCCGCATCGCGGCTTTCGCCGGCGAAATCGAGGTGCCGGCCGGCGGCGTGGGCGAAGTCGCCGTCGTGCTCGGCCAGACCGCGACGAAGCGCGAAGCCCTGATGGCAGCCTCCCATCTGCGCGACCCGGCCGCGGCGCGCGCGGCCCTGAAGGCGACCGAAGCCTGGTGGGCCGAGCGCCTTGGCGCCGTCCGAATCGAAACCGACGATCCGGGCTTCGACCGCCTGGTCAACCATTGGCTGCCTTACCAGGTGCTGGCCTCGCGCCTGTGGGGACGGACCGGGCCGAACCAGCGAGGCGGCGCCTTCGGGTTCCGCGACCAGTTGCAGGATGTGCTGCCGTTCCTGTTCTTCGACCCGAGCCTGACACGCCGGCAAATCGTGATCCATGCGGGCGTGCAGTTCCCCGAAGGGGACGTGTTCAAGTGGTGGCACGTGGCGCCCGACGGGCGCACGGCCTTGGGCCAGCGCACCCGGGCGTCCGACCCGCACCTTTGGCTGCCGTATGTGGTCACCCGCTACGTCGAGGCGACCGGCGACGCGTCGGTGCTCGCCGAGCAGCAACCTTATCTGGAGGGCGCGCCCGTGCCGGCGGACGAGGTCGATCTGCTGCTGCCGCCTCGGCTGTCGCGCGAAACCGGCGACGTCTACGACCATTGCCGTCGCGCCATCGAATACACCATGGCCAGGATGGGCCAGCACGGGCTGCCGCTGATCGGCACCGGCGACTGGAACGACGGCATCGACGCCGCGGGCCCGGCGGGAGCGGGCGAGGGAACCTGGCTCGCCTGTTTTTTCTACGACGTTTTGGTCCGCTTCGCTCCGATCGCCGCCAAACGCGAGGGGCAAGCGGCGGCGACCCGCTACCGTGCCGAGGCGGAACGATTGTCCGAGGCCATCGAGGGTGTTTGGACCGGCGATCATTATATTTTCGACTTCGTCGACGACGGCCGGCCGCTCGATTCGCCGAGTATCATGGCGGCGGCCTGGCCGGTGCTGTCGGGCGCGGTCGGGATCGAGCGGGGCCGCAAAGCGCTCGAACACGGCTTGGGGGCGCTCGAGAAGGAGAATCGCATCCTCCTGATCACGCCGCCCTTCGACGAGGCTTCCGACCCGTATCCTGGGCGCATTGCCGACTATCCGCCGGGAGTTCGCGAAAACGGCGGCCAATATTCGCACGGCGCGTCCTGGACGGTGGACGCCTATGTGCGCATCGCCGAACTCGCCAAGCAAAAAGGGGACGCACCGCTCGCGGCGCACGCCATGGCGCGCGCTTTCGAATGCTGGACCAAGATCTCGCCGCTTGGGAAAACCGAGGGCGATGAACTCGCGATCTACGGCTTGGCGCCGCACCAGCAGCCGGCGGACATCTACGACGGCGAGAGCTACGGCGGCCGCGGGGGTTGGAGCTGGTACACGGGCTCGGCAGCCCGAATGCTTTCCGCCGCATACGCGATCATCGGCCTGAAGCTGGAGAACGGGCAGATCCAGCTGCCCGAAGATCTTCTTTTGCCTAAGGGTCGGCTCAAGATTCGCAAAGTCTGGATCAAGGGACAGACCTGGGATCCGGCCGAAGCGGTGGAGGTGGAAGTCGAGCCGGCGTGACACCGGCGGCCGCGCGAGATCACGTGGCCGAGATTTTCCGCAACGGGTCATCCTGAGTGACCGACATTTGCGAGCGCGTTGGTTGGCACTGGTCCGGAGGCCTGCACGCGGTGGCGCGGGCCCACGCCGACGGGCGCAACGCACTCGCGGGGCCTCGATCGTGGATTCGAAGGCGTGTCGTCGTCTCCCACCAAGGTGGCGTTCCGGCCTTAACCTGCAGGGATCGCGGCTCCAGGTCGAGGCCGGATAGGGGGTCGCGTGGTGCCGCGTCGGGAACCATGACGCGCCACCGAACGTCAATCGGCCGGGCATGGCGGCTTGAACGGACGCCGGGGGAAGCAGCGAGGAAACGGATCATGAAAGCAGCTTACGTCGGGCTTTGGTTGAGTCTCATGAGCGGCGTGGCGATGGCGCAAGCCGCGCCGAGCGGCGCGCCCACAACGCCCGCTCCGGCACAGCAAGGTGCCGCGACTGCCCCGGGGGCGCCGCAGGACGGTGGCATGAACGCACAAATGCAACATCCGGCGGGCGACCCGAACGGCGGGCCGGACGAGCAATACGAGGGCGAAATCATTCAGACACCGAACGGCACCTACATGGTGTCGGAACCGCAACGGAACGGGGAACCCCTGCGGCCCCGGGCGGAGGGTGACGACATGGAGCCGCCGGGCCGCACGGGATGGGTCAGCACCCGCATCCCGGTCATCGCATGCCGCCTATGTCCAAGGCGGCGCACTTCCGGATCAAAGGGCCGGATCTCGCGCTTGACGTAAAGTGCCCGGATGATGAGCCTGTGAAGGCCTGCGTCGATGCCGCGTCGCAGCTGATCGACAAGGCCGGGACGGTGCATCACTGACAGGGCGGATCGGTCCTACCGCAGGAAGCGTCGGGTGCGACCACCCCGAACCCTTCCTGCGGCAAGGCCCAGCTAAGGATCGGCATATGAAAGATGTTCCTCGTGCGCGTGTTTCCGGTTCGGTGCGCGATATCTTCGCCCATCGTTTCGTGTTGCGAACCGAGGAAGGGCCCGTGCTGGCCGACCTCGGGCCGAAGGGCCTCGCCAAGATCACGCTGCGCATCGGCGACGAGGTGGAGATCGAGGGCGAGCAAATGCCGTCCGAGATCAAGGTTTCGGGTATCGTTCGAGGCCGTGAATCGGTCAATCTGTCCGATCACGGCAAGCGCGAGCACGACAAGAAACACAAGCACCATGACCACGACGATGCCTTGCTCGCGCCTGATATCGCGACGCGGGTCATCAACGAGGCCGGACTCATCACTGTGGGCCAGCCCCGCCATAAGCGTAGGCATTTCGAAATCCTCGGACGCGATTCCGACGGCAACCTGATCGAGCTGCACGTGGACCAGGACGGCGTGGTCAAGAAGCGCAAAACCGTGGACGAGGCCGACAAGGGGCTCGAAGACATCGAGGACGAGCCTTGAAGTGGTCCTGTCGGCTGCGGCTCGATCCGTCGTTGTCGCGCCGCTCGAGGATAAGAAAGGCGACCGGTTCCGCCCGTTCGGGAATCGCGAAGCAGTTCCAGTCAAACCGACGCTGCTGCGGCTCCGCTTACTGTTGCTTGAGCGCCGTGGCGATCGGGTCTGGATCGGCCTGGGCCTGGGCGCCCGCTCCAACCGTATCGATGCCGTAGACGTCGTCGCGGAACTGCACCGCCCCCTCCGCATTGGCCCAGCCGGTCAAGTAGACCCAGGTCACGGATACGGGCCTCGAGAGTTTGATCTCCTGGTGATCGCCGGTGGCGATCTGGCTTTCTATGGCGGCCTTGTCCCAGGTGCCGCCCGTGGCGCCACCCGTGCCTTGCAGCAGCCATGATGCGAGATCGTAAACGCCCTGCACACGAACGCAGCCGTGCGATAGGAAGCGGTAATCGCCGCCGAACAGCCGCTTGGACGGCGTGTCGTGCATGTAGACGGCGAACTTGTTCGGCATGTTGATGCGAATCGAGCCGAGAGAGTTGGCCGAGCCGGAGTCCTGACGCAGGATGTAGTTGGTGGCTCGCTGCGACGTCCAATCGACGCTCGATGGATTGATGGTGCTGCCGGCGCCGTCGAGGATCCGGATCTTGGCCCGGGACAAGTAGCCCGGGTCGTGTTGCATCTTCGGGATGATTTCGTTCTTGATGATGGAGGTCGGCACCGTCCAGGTCGGGTTGAGGTTGACGGCGACCACCTTGGCATCGACTTCCGGGGATGCGTGGTCCGGATCTCCCACAACGGCCACGAAGCGCCGGGCCACGCGCCCGTTCTCCACGGCTTCCACCGCGGCGGAGGGTATGTTGACCACAACGTAGCGCTCACCGAAGCCGAACTGCCGGCCGGCAAGACGTTGCGCGCTCGACGCGAGTTCGGTGAACCGGACCCGCGCCGGAACGTTGATCGCCTTCAAGGTGGCACCGGCCACGATGCCGGTCTCCTTCAGGCCGTGCCGGGTCTGGAACCGTTTGACGGCCGCGGTAAGGTCCGGCCCCCATTTCGAATCGAACATGCCGGCCGTGGCGCTGCCGGGCTCGGCGCCTTCGCCCGACCCAAGATCGCCCTCGATGGCAAGCCGCAGCCGCAGCGTCGACACGGCATTGCCCTTGGCGCTCGGCGGCACGGGCAATGGGATTTCGGGCCAGCCTCCCGCATCCGCGATGGCGGCGTAGTGCTCCGACGCCTTGGCGGTCTCGAAAAATGTCTCCGGCGTCAGGGTAGGCTCGGGATCGTTCGACAGCGCCGTTTCCCGCGGCGGGGCCGGCGGGGCGATCCTACGCTTCGGCTTCGCGGCCACGATGGGGGTCGTCGGCACCGGACCGGCAGTCGGGGTTGCGGGCGATGCCCCGGGAATGGCTGCAGGGGCTGCCTGCGCTGCGGGTGCCGGGAGCGTCGGCATCGTCGTGGCCGCCGGCGGGACGGCGGGCGCGGCCGGCAGGCTGATATCCGGAGCCGGCGCAGCAGGGGGCGGACTGACGGCTGACGGCGGAACGGCTGGCGTGGCGGCGAGCGGGCTCGGCGACAACAGGGACGACTGCGCATGGGCCTGCAGGCCCCACAGGCCGAGACCGGATATCGCCAGAATACGCGCCGTTGTTCGCAACCCTCTGCAAGGTTCTACGAGGTTCATTCGATCCATGTCGCCCGACCAGCCCCGCCCGGCTTTCGCAAACGCCGAGGAAAGCGCATCTTGCCTCGCCGCCGTTGGCAAGCCTCGACCTCGGCGCTTAAGCAGAAATTGCGGTCGTTCCGTGGCCCCCGGCCGCCAGCGCCGGACACGGCAGGCGATGGAGTATTTTCGATCCTTACTGGTGCATCGGCGCCACAGGGAGGGTCGCTCCGACAGTTCACGCTCCGCTGAGACGCTCTATTGCGCCGGGGCAGTGCTCTGGCCCGGAGTGGCACCTCCGGGAGGCGGCGTCGCGGGCGCCGGTGGCGCAATGGTGGCGGGGGCGCGCAACTCGGGCTGAGCCGGAGCACCGTTCACCATGGCGCCGGCCGGCAGGTCGGTCACCTTCAAGGCGGTGAACTTCCATGTGTCGACCTGGCCCTTTTCCGATTGCGCGCGCATCCCGATCTGGCCGCCGCCCTCCGGAGCCTGTCCTTTCACCGAGGCGAATTTCACGTCGTTGATATACGTGGTGATCGTGTCGCCATTGGTTTCGACGTCCAGCACGTTCTTGGAGCCGGGGTCGCGCTTGATGTTGGGATCCTGCCGCCATTCGACGACGTCGATCCATTTGCCTTTCACCTTGCGGGTGATCTCCGCGTAACCGCTCGGGGTGATCATGAACATGTAGTAATTGTCGTAATCGACCGTCCAGAACAGCGGGCCCGCCATAGTGTTGTCCGTGTCGGTCAGGCTGTTCGGCGTCCGCACCGTGATGCAATAATCCGCATTGTCGAACAGGATGGCTTTGTACACCAGCAGGTTGGAGATGTCGGGCTGCGGCTTGACTTTGACCTTGCCTTCTTCAACGCTGACGTCCGGCGAATCGAAACCCCAGCTCGCGTCGACCTGCTTGAAATCGTCGCTGAACAGGACTTTGTCGCCCTTGCAGGCCAGGGCCGGTCCAGCCGCCAGCAGAAACGAAGCTGCAACGCACGCGTAAGTGGCTTTAGTCATGCCGGATCTCCTGTTGTGCAATCCATAGGGTGCGAGGCTGCCGAAGCACGGGCGAACAAGCATGACCATGGCCGTGATCGCGAAACTCGTGGAGGCGCCTCAGGGTTTCACGACCACGATGTGCAGCCGACGTGGACCGTGTGCCCCGAGAATCAAAGTCTGCTCGATATCGGCGGAACGCGACGGCCCGGTCACGAGGTTCAGCGTTCGCGGCATCTGGCCCTTGCCGCAGCGGGTCCGGACATTGGCCAGAACCGTCTCGTAGTCGCCCGCGATGTCCTCGGCCGCCACAACCACGACGTGGGTGTCCGGGAGAAAGTTGAGCGTGGTGGGGTTGTCCGGGCCGGAGACCAGCGCCAGAGTTCCGCTTTCCGCTACCGCGCCGAAGGCGTGGGATACGGCGTTCGGGTCGTCGCCGCGCGATGGCCCATTTTCCACCGTCAACGCGGTGTCGCGCCACGGCATGGCTGCAAGCCGGCCGTCCTCACCCATGCGCAGCGTCGCCGGCAAATTGTTGTCCCGCAAGAAGCGCGCGACCTCGCCCGGCACGGCTTCCGATCTTTTGACGATCGCGACGGTTGCGGCCGCGTCCTCGGCCTGTCTGCGAAACAGTGCGACCCGGCCTTCGAGGTCGAGCTGGCCGCGGGCCGGAACGACCCCGCGGGGTGCCGCCGCAAGCCGCGCTTCGACCGCAGCCCGGCGGGGCTCCTCTTGGCCGGTGACGCCGAGCGAGCGTCGGATCGACCCGAGAACGCTTTGGCGCGCCTCCATCAACGTATTCCCCGGGTTCTTTCGCGCGCCCACCGGCTTTGAAACGTTTCCCCCTGCGGCGCCGGCATGTCCCGATAGCGAGTCCATCCTCCGGCGAGGGGCAGCGAATGGAACCGCCCCTTGGACCGTCCGAGGAGGTGGAGCGCCCGCATCGCCACCGACGAAGCGGCGCGATAAAGCCGAGGCCGGGTGGCGAAGAAGCCCCAGAACTTCAGGCCGGAGCGAACGGTGGCGGGCGACAGGTGGCGCTCGAATTCGCGCTCGCGCCAGTTCCGCATCATCCGCGGCAGCGGAATGCGCACCGGGCAGACCGCCTCGCACCGCCCGCAGAACGTCGAGGCGTTCGGCAGGTGTCCGGCCTTGTCCACGCCGATCAGGCTGGGGGTCAAGACGGCGCCCATCGGGCCGGGATAGACCCAGCCGTAGGCGTGGCCGCCGATCGATTGGAAGATCGGACAGTGGTTCATGCAGGCGCCGCAGCGGATGCAGCGCAGCATGTCCTCGAATGAGGTGCCCAGCATGGCCGAGCGGCCGTTGTCCATGAGCACGACATGGTATTCTTCCGGGCCGTCCGGATCGCCCGGCCGGCGCGGCCCCGTCGACAGCGTCGTGTACACCGACATCTCCTGCCCGGTGGCCGAGCGGGCCAGGACGCGCAGCAGCTGGCTCATGTCCTCGAGCGTCGGCACGAGCTTCTCGATCGAGGCCAGCACCACGTGGACCCTGGGAAGAATCTGCGTCAGATCGCCGTTGCCCTCGTTGGTGACGATAACGGAGGTCCCGGTCTCGGCCACCAGGAAGTTGGCGCCGGTGATTCCCACGTCCGCCGCCAGAAACCGGTCGCGCAGGATGGCGCGCGCCTCGGTCAGAAGCTGGACGGGCTCGGACAGGTCGCGCTCCGCCGGCAAATGAGCGTGCGTCCGGCGAAAATCGGCTTCGACCTGTTCCCGCGTCAGATGCACGGCCGGGGCGATGATATGGGACGGCGTTTCGCCCCGGATTTGGACAATGTATTCGCCGAGATCGGTTTCGATCGGCGTCAGCCCGGCGGCCTCGATCGCTTGATTGAGCCCGATCTCCTCGGAGATCATCGACTTGCCCTTGGTCACGGTTCTGGCGCCCCGGGCCTTGCATATGTCGAGCACGACACGGCGCGCCTCTTCCGCATCTCGGGCGAAATGAACCTTGCCGCCCCCCTCCGTGACCTTTTCCTCATAGGCTTCGAGATAGAGGTCGAGGTGCTTGAGCACGTGGGCCTTGATGTCGCGCGCGCTGTCGCGAAGCGCTTCGAACTCGGGCAGTGCAGCCGCTGCCTTAGCCCGCTTTTCGATGAAGGACGTGCGCACGTGGCCGAGCGCCTTCTGGAGCGAGGGGTCTTGCAGCGCCCGATGGGCGTTCTCCTTGAACTGCGGCGATGTTGGGTGGACGCTCATTGGCGAGGCTCCTCCGGCGCCCCGATGGGGGGCGCATCCGCCATGCCAGCCAGGATCTCGGCGACATGCCGAACTTCTGTCGTAGCGCCACGGCGCGACAGCTTGCCGGCCATGTTCATAAGGCAGCCGAGGTCGCCGGCCACCAGCGTGCGGGCCCCCGAGGCGATCACGTCGTCTGCCTTGCGCTCGACGATGCTGTTGGACAGTTCGCCGTATTTCACCGCGAAGGTGCCGCCGAATCCGCAGCACACGTCGGTGTTCTTCATTTCCACGAGGTCGAGCCCGCGTACGCTCGCAAGCAGCGTGCGCGGCTGCGCCCTGACCCCGAGCTCGCGCAGCCCGGAGCAGCCGTCGTGATAGGTGATGGT
>JBBPYT010000105.1:0-2114 GCA_038199665.1 Hyphomicrobiales bacterium | reverse complement strand
GGGAAAAATCCTCGCCGTCCAAGCGATTGTTGATGACGAGCCCATAACCCTCCTGCGCCAGATCGGAGAACTCTTCAAGATTGGGCTGCGACGCGATGGTCAGTTTGGGCGAAACTTTTGCGGTTTTCATGAAGGGTCCTCGCCTGGACTCGCGACGCCAGGCGCGAGACCTAATGACGCTTACTTCAGGCGCAAAGGGCTGACCAGCCTGCCCTTCCCGGAACCCGGAAATCTCGCCGATGATCGCTCCGGCGGATCTCCGGCATGGCGGCGTCGGATCCGAGCCTTGGATTGCCGCGCCTTGGCGCGGAGCAGCGCGACGCGGCCCGCAAGCTTCGTCGCATGCAGTGCCTGTCGACAGAGGCGTTGCCCCTTGCCCTTACCTGTAAGCGTAAGGAGGCGCCGATGCGCATCGCGTCGAAGGGACAGATCACGATACTTGCAACGGCTAAGCGCTTGATCCGTCAAACGCGGGCGCACCCTTCATTTCGGTCGTTGAAATGAGGCAACCGCCTGGTTATCCATGATAAAATCAGGGTATGTCTGCTCGCCGGTCCGGCAGCCTGCCGTTCGCCAGCGGCACGCGGGAGAGTCCGCTCAGGGTCGAACCCGCGCAGACCCCACCCACGGAAAACACCCCCGGATCGCTCCGGGGGTGCCCATCTCGAAACAGCGCGTGTTGGATAGCGGACTTCTTAGAAGTCCATGCCGCCCATGCCGCCGCCGCCGCCGCCGCCCATCGCAATGGAAGGCTTGTCCTTGGGGGTCTCGGCCACCATGGCTTCGGTCGTGATCAGCAGGCCGGCAACGGAAGCGGCATCCTGAAGCGCCGTGCGCACCACCTTGGCCGGATCGACGATCCCGGCTTCGATCATGTCGACGTACTTCTCGGTCTGGGCGTTGAAGCCAAAAGTCGCCGAGGAGTTCTCCGTGACCTTGCCGACCACGATCGAGCCTTCGACGCCGGCATTGTCGGCGATCTGACGGATCGGGGCCTCGAGGGCCTTCGACACGATGTTGATGCCGGCCTGGACGTCGGGCACATCGCTCTTGAGCTTGGCCACCGCCGCCTTGGCGCGCAGCAGCGCCACGCCACCGCCCGGAACGATGCCTTCCTCCACGGCCGCGCGGGTCGCGTTGAGAGCGTCGTCGACGCGGTCCTTCTTCTCCTTGACTTCGACTTCGGTCGAGCCGCCGACGCGGATCACCGCCACGCCGCCCGCAAGCTTGGCCAGGCGCTCCTGGAGCTTCTCGCGATCGTAGTCCGAGGTGGTTTCCTCGACCTGCGATTTGATCTGGGCGATCCGGCCGTCGATGTCGTCCTTCTTGCCGGAGCCGTCGATGATCGTGGTGTTCTCCTTGTCGATGCGGACCCGCTTGGCGCGGCCGAGCATCTGAACCGTGACCGATTCGAGCTTGATGCCGAGCTCTTCCGAGATCATCTGACCGCCGGTCAGGATCGCGATGTCCTCGAGCATGGCCTTGCGCCGATCACCGAAGCCAGGGGCCTTGACGGCCGCAACCTTGAGGCCGCCGCGCAGCTTGTTGACGACGAGCGTCGCAAGCGCTTCGCCCTCGACTTCCTCGGCCACGATCACCAGGGGCTTGCCGGTCTGCACCACGGCTTCGAGCACCGGCAACATGGCCTGGAGGCTCGAAAGCTTCTTCTCGTGGATGAGGATGTAGGGCTCGTCGAGCTCCGCCACCATCTTCTCGGCATTGGTGATGAAGTAGGGCGAAAGATAGCCGCGGTCGAACTGCATGCCTTCGACGACGTCGAGTTCGGTATCGAGGCTCTTGGCCTCCTCCACCGTGATCACGCCCTCGTTGCCGACCTTCTGCATCGCCTGGGCGATCATATCGCCGATCGACTTGTCGCCGTTCGACGAAATGGTGCCGACCTGGGCGACCTCATCGGAAGAATTGATCTTCTTGGCGCGCTTCTCGATGTCTTTGACGGCTTCGATGACGGCCATGTCGACGCCGCGCTTGAGGTCCATCGGGTTCATGCCGGCCGCGACATATTTTGCGCCTTCACGGACGATGGCCTGGGCCAGAACCGTGGCTGTCGTGGTACCGTCTCCGGCCTTGTCGTTGGTCTTCGAGGCCACTTC
>JBBPYT010000104.1:0-5593 GCA_038199665.1 Hyphomicrobiales bacterium | reverse complement strand
CAGGATCGTCCCGATGCCCATGATGACCGCGAGCAGGACGGCGGCCACGTGCGGCACGCGGTGGCGTCGCAGAAAGGCGGCGAGCGGCGCCAGCACGAAGGAGAGCAGGATGGCCCCGGTAATCGGGATCAGCACCTCGCGCGCGAGGTAGAGAGCCGCCACCACGACGACCGAGACGGCCAGCGTCATAAGGCTGTTGAGGCCCGGCGTATCGGCGGCAGGAACTTGAGCGGGCATGCGAGGCGGAGCGACAGGGTCTGACATCGGTTGCAGTCCGGACTGCTGAGGGACTTCGCACCTCAGTGCGCCCAGGGCCGCAACGTACGGCGCGTCAAATGGATCCCGGTCGCGGCCAGCAGGGCCGAGTCCCTGGGCCAGGCCCGCAGCGTCGCCCCCGCACAGCGGATTCCACTTTGCGGGATAGAACGAGCTTTTGCTGGACGCGAATTCGCCCGGAACCGCGCCGGCTCATTCGACGGATGCGGCGCGGCCGGATCTCCGCCCGCAGCGCACCGCGTGCTCGACGCCGCCGCGCGCCAGGCCGATGTCCCGGAGCATGGCGTCGTCGAGTCCCGCGACGGCGCGAATCTCCTGCCGCAAGCGCCACTCGACGGTCAACCGCGACCCCAAGCGTCCAAGAGCACGAATCCAACCCATCCGAGCGAGGCGCGCGGCCGTCGACCGCGGTCCTCCGGTGGAGTAAAATGCGAGAGCGACCATGGAATCCTCCTGTTTCGTCCAAGAGAATCTAGGTGCGCCGCTTGCATAATGGAAATGAATGTTGTTTATCGGTCAAACAACAAAATATTATCGGTGACGCCATGGCTCGCAATCTCGACACCGCTTTGCTTCGCGCTTTCATCACCGTGTCGGAAACGGGGGGAATGACCACGGCCGCCAAGCTGCTGCATTTGACTCAGGCGGCGGTCAGCCAGCAGATCAGGCGGCTGGAGGACGGGTTCGATTGCACCTTGTTCGAGCGTGGCCGTCGCGGGATGACGCTGACCAACGCGGGCGAGCGTCTCTTCGGCAGGGCCAAACGACTGGTGGCCATGAACGACGAGATCTGGGCCAATATGGCGACGCCCGCCTTCACGGGCGAAGTCAAGCTCGGCGTGCCTTTCGACCTTGTCGGGACGTATTTGCCGCCGATTCTCAAAGCCTTTGCGCAGAACTATCCGCGAGTCGAGATCTCGCTGGTCTGCCTGTCTTCGCCGCAACTGCTCAAAGCGCTCGTCGACGGTACGGTCGATGTCGCCCTGGTCGAGGAGCCGGCGGGCCGGTCGGCGGGGGAGTGCGTGGCGACCGAGCGCCTGGTGTGGGTCGGGGGTAAGGGCGGCGACGCCTATTTGAAACGCCCCTTGCCGGTTTCGCTCGGCTGCGAGAGCTGCGCGTTCCGGCCCGTGGTGTACAAAGTGCTCCGCGACAACGGGATCGAGTGGCGGTCCGTTGCGGAGATCGGTAACGTCGAGGCCATGCTGGCGACGGTGCAGACGGATCTGGCCGTGACCGCGGCGTTGCCGTCCACACTGCCGCCTGGTCTCGAAATCCTGATGGCGGGGTCCGGGCTGCCGGCCTTGCCGAGTTTCGCCATCAACCTTCACCTGCCGCAGACGGGCGCCGGCGAAGTCGCTCAGGCCATGGCCCGCTTCATCCGGGACGGGTTCATCGGCCGCCAGCGGCAAGCCGCTTGAGGTTTGGGACGAGCCGACGCATGCCGCGCCCGCGCACAAGCATGATCTCCGAGGCGATGCCGCTCTAGTCGGCGGTCTGTTGGCGTTGCGACTGTTGCCTCTGCTGGCGCATACCCGCCATGAAGATCTTCCGGCACGGCGGAGTCAGTTGCGCGCGGCGGGCCTGCATGCAGGCCATGATCTGCCCTTCGTCCGGCACGTAGGCGCTGCACAGGGTCAAGACGTCGTTCATGCATAAGGCTTCCGCCTGTTGGCGGAAGTCATAGCCCTGCGCCATCGCAGACGCGGAGAACGAAGTGGCCAAGAAGGCAACAGCCATCACGTTTTTCATCAGCATTGTCGTCCTGTCGCCCGCGAGCCGCCATTGGCGCCGGCAACGCAATGCAACCCCAATGCCGGTCGGCTGTCGAGATCGCGTTTGCCGGCCCAAGCCGATTTAAGGCGACGCGGTGCATAAGTGCCACGCAGTCAGCAGCTCTAAGGCTTCGCCCGAGCCTCGGGTCATGGCTCATCCGCACTGTCGGGTTTGCTTGCGGCCCGCGACCCGGCCTTGTGCCGCGGTCCCTCCACCAGGCGAACGACGGCGCCGCGCAGGGTGCGCACGTCCTGCTCGGTCAAGCCGATCCGGTGAAAGATATTGCGCAGGTTGCGCCGCATCACCGGCTGCTTGTCGTCGGGCTTGAAGTAGCCGGCCGCCGTCAGCGCCGCCTCGAGGTAATCGAAGAAGGACAGGACGGTGCCGCGTTCGGCCGGCGGCGAGCGCTCGACGGAGCCGAACGGCAGTGCCGGATCGCCCTTGTGCTTCATCCATTCGTAGGACAGCAGCAGCACCGCCTGCGCCAGGTTGAGCGAGCCGTAGGCCGGGTCGACCGGGAAGGTCACGATGGCATCGGCGAGCGCGATCTCGTCGTTGTCGAGCCCCGTCCGTTCCGGCCCGAACAGGATCCCCCGGCGCTCGCCTGCCGCAATGGACGGTGCCCATTCGGCCATGGCCCGATCGGGCGCCAGCACGCGCTTGCCCTGGCCGCGTGCCCTGGCCGTGGTGGCAAAGACGGCCGTGAGATCCGCGACCGCCATCTCCAGCGTTTCGAACACCCTGGCGCGGTCGAGCAGATGCACCGCGCCGGCGGCCGCCGCTTCTGCGTCCTCGCGATATTTGTCGGTGCGGGGCCACCCGCCTTTGGGAGCCACGAGCCGCAGGTCGGACAGGCCGAAGTTGGCCATGGCCCGCGCCACCATGCCGATGTTCACGGCGAGTTGCGGCCGCACCAGCACGATGGCGGGGCCGCCTTCGCTCGGCGGCTTGCTATGATCCGTGCCGGCGCCGACCACGTCCTTCTCCTGTCTCCGGCTATGCCCCTCAGGACGACGATGTTATAGCGGCGCCGAGCCGGCCGGCGCGCGTTCGACGTGTCGGGGGCCGCAAATTGCCGAAAGCACGAGGTCGTATCGATGGACAAGATCAGGGTCGCCAATCCGGTCGTCGAGCTTGATGGCGACGAGATGACCCGCATCATCTGGCATTACATCCGCGACAAGCTGATCCATCCCTACCTCGATATCGACCTGCTCTATTACGACCTCTCGGTCGAGCATCGCGACGCCACCGCCGACCGGGTGACGGTCGACGCCGCCGAAGCCATCAAACGGCACGGCGTCGGGGTCAAATGCGCCACCATCACGCCCGACGAAGCGCGCGTGAAGGAGTTTGACCTCAAGCAGATGTGGCGCTCCCCCAACGGCACCATCCGCAACATCCTCGGCGGCGTCATCTTCCGCGAGCCGATCATCGCCAAGAACGTGCCCCGCCTGGTGCCGGGCTGGACACAGCCCATCGTGATCGGTCGTCACGCTTACGGGGACCAGTATCGGGCCACCGATTTCGTCATCCCGGGCAAGGGACGCCTGACGATCAGGTTCGAAGGCGAGGACGGCTCGGTCATCGAGAAGGAAGTGTTCGAGTTCCCCGGCGGCGGCGTCGCCATGGCGATGTACAACCTCGACGATTCCATCCGTGACTTCGCCCGGGCATCGCTGAACTACGGCCTGAACCGCAGATATCCGGTCTATCTTTCGACCAAGAATACCATCCTGAAGAAATACGATGGACGTTTCAAGGACCTGTTCGAGGAGGTCTACGACGCGGAATTCAAGGCACGATTCCAGGCGCTCGGCATCGCCTACGAGCACCGCCTGATCGACGACATGGTCGCCTCCGCGCTGAAATGGCCGGGCGGCTATGTCTGGGCCTGCAAGAACTACGATGGCGACGTGCAGTCCGACACGGTGGCGCAGGGCTTCGGTTCGCTCGGCCTTATGACCTCGGTGCTGATGACGCCGGACGGCAGGACGGTCGAAGCGGAAGCGGCCCACGGTACCGTCACGCGCCACTACCGCGAGCATCAGAAGGGCAAGGAAACGTCGACGAACTCGATCGCCTCCATCTTCGCGTGGACGCGCGGTCTGGCCCACCGGGCCACACTCGACAACAACCCGGACCTGGGTCGCTTCGCATCGACGCTCGAAACGGTCTGCGTCGACACGGTCGAGTCCGGTTCCATGACCAAAGACCTCGCCCTGCTGGTCGGGCCGGACCAGAAGTGGCTCTCGACAACCGGCTTTCTCGACAAGATCGACGGCAACCTCCGCGCCGCCGTGAGCCAGGCCACCAAGGTGAAGTCCTCCTAAGCCGGCCGCGCCGCGACCGCAGCCAAGAACGAGGGCTTCATCATTGTTTCGACCACTTACCTAGCTCTCGTCCTCCAACCGGGTTCCGCGAACCCGGCCTGGAAGGGAATCGGCATGCGGCCGATAGCGCTATACCCGCCCGCGGCGCATCAGCCCGAGGACAAGGGCGATCACGAACAGCACGATGAAGATGTAGAATATGATTTGTGCGCCGCTCATCGCGGCTCCCGCAACGCCGCCAAACCCCAAGAACCCGGCCACGATCGCGATCACCAACAAGACGACGGCCCAATACAGCAGATTACCCATTGTGCTCTCCAACCCACTGCCGCTGCGAACAGAGCGGCATCAGCGCTGTTCCAACGAGCAAGGGCGGGGTTGGTTCCTGTCGCCGGTCGTCGAGGCAGCCTGCCTATTCGGCGGCGGCCGCCGGATGGCTTTGCAGCGCCGCCGCGACCGCATCGAGCGCCGCTTCGGCAGCGGCACCGTCGGGGCCGCCGGCCTGCGCCATGTCGGGCCGGCCACCGCCGCCCTTGCCGCCGAGTTTGGCCGCGCCGATCCGGACCAGATCGACGGCGCTGAACCGGCTTGTGAGGTCGGGCGTGAGGGCGACGACCAGCCCGGCCTTGCGGTCGGCTCCGATGCCCACGATGGCAACCACGCCCGACCCGACCGCCTTCTTGGCTTCGTCAGCCAGCGCCTTGAGGTCGCGCATTTCGATCCCGGTCACGACGCGCGACAGGAGATTGACTCCCGCGACCTGCCGTGCGGCGCCTGCCGCCGCGCCTTCCGGGCCGCCGCCGAGGGCCAGCTTCTTGCGCGCTTCGGTGAGTTCGCGCTCGAGCCGCCGCCGGTCTTCGACCAGCGACGCCAACCGTTCGGCGGCTGCCTCGGGCGGCGTTTTCAGCAGGGCTGCCAGATCGCGGAGCCGTGCCGCCTCGGCATTGAGGTGATGGCGGGCCACGTGCCCGGTCTTGGCCTCGATGCGGCGAATGCCTGCGCCGACGGCGCTCTCCCCCACGACGGTGATCACCCCGATGTCGCCCGTGCGCGCCACATGCGTGCCGCCGCACAGCTCTTTAGACGAACCAATTTCCAACACGCGAACCTCGTCACCATACTTCTCGCCGAACAGCATCATCGCGCCGGTTTTTTGCGCGGCCTCGAGCGCCATGACCTTCGCGCTGGTGAGCTCATTCTTGAGAATTTCT
>JBBPYT010000103.1:0-5038 GCA_038199665.1 Hyphomicrobiales bacterium | reverse complement strand
GGATCTTGAGACCGTTCAGATCCGCCGCCGATTTGATCTCGCGGCGGAAGAAGCCGCCCATCTGTGCGCCGGTATTGCCGGCCGGCAAAGCGACCACGTCATAGGCGGCCAGGAACTCGTTCAGGAGATCGTTGCCGCCGCCTTCGACCGAATAGGCGATCTGTTCTCGCGCGTTCATCCCGAACGGAATGGCGGTCGGTACAGCAAAGGCCGGATCCTTGCCATAGAAGTAGTCGAGGGATGTCTGGCAAGCTTCCACGGTGCCGTTCTGGACCGCATCGAGAGCCTGAAGGCCCGGCACGACGTCCCCGGGCGCCAGCACCTCGATGTGGAATTTGCCGCCGGTCGACAGGGCAACGCGCTTGGAGAACTCCTCGGCGCCGCCGAACAGAACATCGAGCGCCTTCGGAAAGCTGGAGGTCAAGCGCCAGGACACCTGCGCGGCCGAGGCAGAGGGCACCGGACCGAGCTTCGAGGGCGGCACGTCTTCCGCCGAAGCGGCCGACGGCAGCAGCACCGCCGCAGTTCCCAGCGCAGCCGTCCCGAGGAATTGCCGTCTCCCGAAACCGTCGTTCATGCCGCGCCTCCCGATTCCGCCACCCCAGACGAAGCGTGACGAGCCTGTTCGATGAATTACGAACCTTTACTCGATCACGATCCGCGGCGCCGGTCGTGTACGGCTGCCTTCCAGGGCCGCCACCACCCCCCGCGCGATACTCATGTAAGCCTCGGCATGGGAACTTTCAGGCGCCGCCAGAACAATCGGACGTCCGGAATCCGATGAGGCTCTGATGTCGAGCGCCAAGGGCACCTCTCCCAGATAGGGCACGCCGAGCCGCTCGGCCTCGTGTCGGGCGCCTCCGTGCGCGAAAATATCCGTCCGGCCGCCGCAATGCGGGCAAATGAAGGTGCTCATGTTCTCGACGATGCCGAGAATCGGCACCTCGACCCGCTTGAACATGGCGATGCCGCGCCGCGCATCGATCAACGCCAAATCCTGCGGCGTCGAGACGATCACGGCCCCCGACAAGGGAACCGTCTGCGCCATCGTGAGCTGCGCGTCGCCGGTTCCGGGCGGCATGTCCACCACCATCACATCGATGTCGACCCATGCGACTTCGCGCAGCATCTGGGTGATGGCCGACATCACCATCGGGCCGCGCCAGATCATCGGTGTTTCCTCTTCGACCAGGAAACCGATCGACATGACTTTGACGCCGAAACCCTCGAGGGGCCGCATCATCCGCCCTTCGATCACTTCGGGCTTTGAACTGAGCCCGAACAGGCGCGGCATGGATGGGCCGTAGATGTCGGCGTCGAGCACGGCGACCCGCAAGCCCATCTGATGCAACGCGAGCGCCAGATTGGCCGCGGTCGTGGATTTGCCGACGCCACCTTTTCCCGAAGCCACCGCAATGATGGTTTTCACACCGGCCACGGCTTGCAACGTACGCGCGGCCTGCGCCTTCGGGCCGGGCGCCGGAGCCGCATGCGAATGGCCGTGAGCATGCGCGTGCCCACGCGACGGGGCACCCGCTTCCTTCTGCGCCGTGAGAGTCACGAAGGCGGCGGCGACGCCGGCCACAGCCTTCACCGCCGTTTCGACCCGAGCTCGCAGGGGTTCGGCGGCGGCAGCCAGGGACGCATCGACTTCGAGCGAGACGAAGACCCGATCGTCTCGCACCATGATGCCACCCAGTGCGCCAGATTGGGGAAGCGGCGTGCGGCCATCAGGGCCGGCCAGTTGCGCCAAAGCCGCCAATACGTCTTGCTGGGAGAGCATGAGGATCCGATCGTTGGAGGCAGGCCGCGCCGTGCGAAGTCTGCTCCAAGCCTATTGCAGCTTCAGCGGCACCTTGGGAACGGTGCTGCCACTCGAAGGCTCCGAGGGCGTTTCAGGCTCCTCTTCGCCGTCTTCGTCCTCGGATCTGAGACGACCCTTGGCCCGGCGTGTTTCCCCGTCCGGCTGCCCCCGTTTCTTGCCGGCTTCGACGATATCGCGCTCCGGCCGCGGCAGAATCGGGCCTTCCGGATACACGAAGTCGAGCGACTTGACCCCGGCGTCATCCGTCGTGACGACGACCCGGACCGCACCTCCGGACTTAAGCTTGCCGAACAAGACCTCGTCCGCCAAAGGCGTCTTGATCTTCTGCTGTATGACGCGGGCCATCGGGCGTGCGCCCATCGCTTCGTCGTACCCGTGCTCGACGAGCCATTTGCGTGCTTCATCCGTGAGTTCGATCGTGACGTTTCGGTCGGCGAGTTGGGCTTCGAGCTGCAGGATGAATTTGTCGACCACCTTGGCGATGATCTCGGTCGGCAGATGTCCGAACGCGACGATTGCATCGAGCCGGTTCCTGAACTCCGGCGTGAACAGCCGATTGATCGCTTCCAGATCATCGCCCTCCCGCCTGGACCGGGTAAATCCGAAAGCAGCCCGGGCCATGTCGGCGGCTCCCGCATTGGTGGTCATGATCAGGATGACGTTGCGGAAATCGATCTGCTTGCCGTTGTGGTCGGTCAGCTTGCCGTGATCCATGACCTGCAGCAGGATGTTGAAAAGGTCGGGATGAGCCTTCTCGATTTCGTCGAGCAGCAGCACGCTATGGGGATGCTGGTCGATGGAGTCGGTGAGCAGGCCGCCCTGGTCGAAACCGACATATCCGGGAGGCGCACCGATCAGCCGGCTGACGGTGTGGCGTTCCATATATTCGGACATGTCGAAGCGGATCAATTCAACGCCGAGGCTTACGGCGAGCTGCTTGGCCACTTCGGTCTTGCCGACGCCGGTCGGGCCGGAAAACAGGTAGGAGCCTATCGGCTTCTCACCGTCACGAAGACCTGCCCGTGCCAGCTTGATGGCCGAGGTCAGGGCATCGATCGCCTTGTCTTGACCGTAAACTGCACGCTTCAACGTTTCGTCCAAATGGGCGAGAACCTCCGCGTCGTCTTTCGACACGGTCTTCGGCGGGATCCTGGCCATCGTGGCGATGGTCGCCTCGATTTCCTTGATGCCGATGGTCTTCTTGCGACGCGGTTCCGGCAGCAGCATCTGCGAAGCGCCGGTTTCGTCGATCACGTCGATAGCCTTGTCCGGCAGTTTGCGATCGTTGATATAGCGCGCCGACAATTCCACAGCTGCCCTCACCGCTTCCGTAGTGTAGCGAACCTTGTGGAACTCCTCGAAATAGGGCTTCAGGCCCTTCATGATCTCGACCGCGTCGGGGATCGTGGGTTCGTTGACGTCGATCTTCTGGAAGCGACGGACGAGCGCCCGGTCCTTCTCGAAGTACTGGCGGTATTCCTTGTAAGTCGTCGAGCCGATGCACCGCAGCGTTCCTTGCGCGAGCGCCGGCTTGAGAAGGTTCGACGCGTCCATGGCTCCGCCGGAGGTCGCGCCCGCGCCGATGACCGTGTGAATCTCGTCGATGAACAGGATCGCGTTCTTGTGGTTCTCGATCTCCTTCATCACCTGCTTCAGGCGTTCCTCGAAGTCGCCGCGGTATCGCGTGCCCGCGAGAAGCGTCCCCATATCGAGTGCGAAAACGGTCGCATCGAACAGAACCTCCGGAACCTCGTTCTTGGTGATCTTCCGCGCCAGGCCTTCGGCGATCGCGGTTTTGCCGACGCCGGGATCGCCGACCAGCAGCGGGTTGTTCTTCTGCCGGCGACACAGGACCTGGATGGTACGCTGGACTTCCGCCTCTCGCCCGATCAGCGGATCGATGCGCCCGTCGCGGGCTTTCTTGTTGAGGTTGACGCAGTAAGCCTCCAACGCGCCGTCCTTTTTCTTGGAGTCGCTGGCGTCCTTCGCGTCCTTGGTCTCCCGCGCCTCGTCTTCATCGTTGCCGCGGGGCGATTTCGACGCGTCAGACAAGCCTGGTCGCTTGGCAATGCCGTGGCTGATGTAATTCACGGCATCATAGCGTGTCATATCCTGTTCTTGCAGGAAATATGCCGCATGGCTCTCGCGCTCGGCAAAGATGGCGACCAGGACATTGGCGCCCGTCACTTCTTCCCGACCGGATGACTGCACGTGAATATGGGCACGCTGAATCACCCGCTGGAAGCCGGCGGTCGGCTTGGCGTCGTCGTTTCCGTCGGCGACAAGGTTTTCAAGCTCGTGCTCGATGTAGTCGACGATCTGCTTTTTCAGCACCTCCACATCGACCGAACACGCGCGCATCACCGCCGATGCATCGGAATCGTCGGTCAGGGCGAGCAAAAGATGTTCGAGCGTCGCATATTCGTGGTGGCGGTCGTTGGCCAAAGCCAACGCGCGATGCAGGGATTGTTCGAGAGAGCGGGAAAACGCTGGCATAGGGGCAGCAGCCTTTCACTTCTTTTCCATGATACACTGCAATGGATGCTGATGCTTGCGCGCAAAATCCATAACCTGCGTCACTTTGGTTTCCGCCACTTCGTAGGTGAACACGCCGCACTCGCCGACCCCATGGTGATGGACGTGCAGCATGATGCGGGTGGCCTCATCAGGTCCCTTGTTGAAATATTTTCGCAGTACCACGACGACGAACTCCATCGGGGTGTAATCGTCGTTCAGCAGGAGCACGCGGTACATGCTCGGCCGCTTCGTCTGCGTTTTCGGCCGAGCAATGACCGCCGTCCCCGTCCCCTCGCCGTTTTTCCGCGGCTCCTTCGGGCCGGCGGGCCCCGCGACGCAAAAGCTCGCACCGAGCCTGACATGATCCTTGTCGAACGCGGTAACGGTCACGGCAACAGTTTCCTCATGCGGCGGAGACCGGTGATCCTCATCAAGCCCCAACACCTAATGTACGGCTACGAAGGCGGCTTCGCCAGGGGAGGGCAGCGTTGCGGATTCGGATAGTTCGCAGGGATCATGGCGCAACGAAGGCCTTGGCGACCTTCCGGGCGTAGCCGCGAGGGGCGGAAGCGCGCGCAAAAAGCGAAGGGCCCGGCTTGCCCCAGACCCTAAGACATCACGATGGGCCGAGATGCCCCGTCCGTTCGGTGGAACCTATGACGTCGCCAGCACTACGGTCTGGTCGAAAGAGCTATC
>JBBPYT010000102.1:0-10971 GCA_038199665.1 Hyphomicrobiales bacterium | reverse complement strand
GTGGCCGCAAGATGTGGAGGATCATCATGGGTTGGGTCGACGCCTGCGCTGCCGATGACATCGACGAAGAAGACGTGATCCGGTTCGATCACGGCGAGCGCACCTTCGCCGTCTACCGCAGCCCGGACGACAAGTATTATGCGACCGACGGCCTATGCACCCATGAGGCCTTCGATCTGGCCGACGGCCTCGTGATGGGCACCATCATCGAATGCCCCAAACACAACGGGCGCTTCGATTACACGACCGGGCAGGCCAAGGGGGCGCCCGTTTGCGTCAACCTCCAGACCTATCCGGTCAAGGTCGAGAGCGGCCGCGTCTACATCGACATCGCCTGAACGAGGCCGCTGTGGACGCGCCAGGAATGGTCATCGTCGGTGCCGGAGAGGCGGGTGCGCGTGCCGCCGTCGCCCTGCGCGAGAACGCCTATCGGGGGCCCCTGACGCTGATCGGCGAGGAACTGCACCGGCCCTACGAGAGGCCGCCGCTCTCCAAAGCCGCCATGACCGACGCGACGGCCCCGAGCGCTGCTTACATCATCGACGACGACAGGTTGGCCGAGCACGCCATTGCCCATTTGGCCGGTGTGCGGGTCACCGGCATCGAGCGCGACGCCAAACGGGTGGTGTTCGAAGACGGCACGAGCCTTCCTTACGACAAGCTGCTGCTCGCTACCGGGGCCCGCCCGCGTAAACTCGACCTGCCGGGGGCCGGCTCGGAGACCGTGCTCTATCTTCGAACTTTCGGCGACGCCCTGGCGATGCGCCAAAGGATGGTGACGGACTGCAGCCTCGTGGTGATCGGCGGCGGCTTCATCGGCCTGGAGATTGCGTCGAGCGCGATCGCGCGGGGCTGCAACGTGACCCTCGTCGAAATGGCGCCCCGCCTTCTCATGCGCGGCGTCCCGGCAGAAGTTTCGGCCCTTGTCCTGGCCCGGCACGAACGCGCCGGTGTGAAATTCCATATCGGGGTCGGGCTGGATCGTGTCGAACGTGAGGGGACCTCCGACGTCGTGGTGCTGGCCGACGGAACCCGCCTCCTTTGCGACGCCATCATCGCCGGGATAGGTGCGGTGCCGGAGACGGGACTTGCCGCGAAAAGCGGCCTCGACATCGACAACGGCGTCGCGGCCGACGGGCAATTGCGTACGAGCGATCCGCACATCTTCGCAGCCGGCGATTGCTGTTCATTCCCGCACCGGCTTTACGGCGGCCGGCGGCTCCGGCTGGAGGCTTGGCGCAACGCCCAGGACCAGGGCAACCTCGTGGTCCGCAACATGCTGGGCGCCGAGGAGCTCTATCAGGCGGTCCCCTGGTTCTGGTCCGATCAATATGATCAGACGCTGCAGATCGCCGGTCTGCCGGACGAGAGCGCTGAAACCGTGGTCCGGGACCTCGGCTCGGAGGCCAGGCTCTTCTTTCACTTGGCGGCCGACCAGCGTCTCGTGGCGGCGAGCGGCGTCGGACCGAACCGGCTGATCGCCAAGGAGATCCGCCTGGCCGAAATGCTGATCGAACGCTCCGCCCGGCCGCATCGGGACGCGCTGGCGTCACCCGCGACCAAGCTCAAGACGCTGCTCGCGGCCTGAGTGGCGGCCCGTTCAGCCCATCCTCTTTTTTTTTCAGGGTTCCCATGGCCGTAAGACAGAAATACACCGTAGCCGATCTGCTGGCGCTCAAAGGCAGGAAGCAGCTGACCGAGGTATTGGTGCGCAGCCCGGAAGAAGCTGCGGCGGCCGAGGCGGCCGGCATCGATCTTCTGTGCGTCGAGGAACCGGAACTCACGTCCGCCGTACGGAATGCCGCGTCGTCGTCCTTCATGATCGTCGGCCTGCTCTACGGCTTTCACGCCACGCCCGAGGACTATCTGCGCGCCGGCTTTGCCGCGATGCGAACGGGAGCCGATGCATGCTATTGCGCGGGGAGCCTGGAGGTGATCCGGCGCATGTTTGCCGAGGGAATTCCGGTCGTAAGCCATGTGGGCCTCGTGCCGAGCAGGCGAACCTGGACCGGCGGCTTCAAGGCCGTGGGCAAGACGGCCGAACAGGCCATCATGGTCTACGAGGCGACCAGGCGGCTCGAGGACGCTGGTGCCTTTGCGGTCGAGATGGAGGTTGTGCCCGACCGGGTCGCGGCCGAAATCTCGAAACGCACCAGGATGATCTGCCTGTCGATGGGCGGCGGCACCGGGTGCGACGCGCAATATCTGTTCGCCGAGGATATTCTGGGCACGCATCGCGGCCACTATCCCCGGCACTCAAGGCGCTACCGCGACTTCGCCTCCGAATACGACCGGCTGCAGGGCGAGCGCATCGCGGCCTTCTCCGAGTTCAAGCAGGATGTGGCGACCGGCGCCTATCCGGGGCCGGAGCATAGCGTCGGCATCGCCGACGACGAATTCGCGCGCTTCATGGAACGACTGGCGGTCTAGGGGCGGAAGTCCGTCCGGCGATCTTGCCGTCACTTGGCCTTGTCGGGGGGCGCGTAGGTCAGGCTCTTGGCTTTGGTCATCGCGGCCGTGGCTTCCGCCGGCGTCAGGAGGACGGTCGTCCGATAGCTTGCTGTCGAGCCTGACCCCCCGACGATCAGGGCCATCGCTGCTGCCGAAACATTGTCCGGCAGTTCGCACAGGATGTGGAAATCGCATTCCCCGAGGGAAAAGAAGACGTGGTGAAACTTACCCCCGGCCGACTCGATCAACGTACGGATCGCGTTGCTGCGGTCTTGCGGGCTGCCGACCATCGCCTTGATGGACGAAGGCGTATAGCTGCCTTGGACAAGATAGTGGGCCATAAGATCCTCCCTCAGGCAGGTCGGCACTCACGCGTGGAACCGATCCTGCCCTTCGAGACTATTCGGAAACATCGAGAATGCATATCGCAATCCTCGTCGCGGTGCTCGACGCTCGGCATGTGCAACGACCGCGCTCATCCCACGGTGGGTGTGCGAGGTTCGGCTCCAGCAACGGGCGATATGCCTACACGCACGCGGGGGGGGGTCGGAGTGGCGCATTCCACTCTCGTGCAAAACGATCTAAAGCCGCAGTCATCGCGATGAGGACCTTCCGGCAAGTGACTGAAATCCTGTTCCCGTTCGCCGCGCCGCCGGCCTTCGGCAAGCCCTTCGAGATCGCGCCCGGCATTTCATGGATGCGTCTGCCGCTTCCATTCAGGCTCAATCACGTCAACATCTACCTTCTCGAGGACGAAGCGGGTTGGAGCATCGTCGACACTGGCGTGGACGATGCCCCGACGCGCGCATTCTGGATGGAGGTCCTCGACCAGGCCCTGCACGGAAAGCCGGTCACGCGGGTGATCGTGACCCACTACCATCCCGACCATGTCGGTGCCGCCGCCTTCCTGTGCGAACGGACCGGCGCCAGGCTCGAAATGGGGGAAACCGAATACCTGACGGCGCGGGTTCACCTTTCGGCCAGTGCCGCGGACGTGGCGGCCGAGCAGGGGTTCTATCGACGACACGGTCTCAGCCCTGCGCAACTCGCCTCCATGGCGCGGCGGCTGGAGCGCTATCGGTGCATCGTTCCGGCTTTGCCGACCCGTTACGTGCCGCTGCGCGCCGGCGAACGGCTCAAGATCGCGGGCCGATGCTTCGACGTCCATTGTTTTGCCGGTCACTCGCCGGCGCAGATCCTGCTTCACGCGTCGGATGACGGCATTCTGATCGCCGCCGACCATATCTTGTCGCAGATCTCCCCCAATGTTTCAGTCGCGGAGGGAAATCCGGAAGACGATCCGCTCGGCCTCTACCTCGAGTCCTTCGGCCATATCCGCAGGGCCATCCCCGACTCGATTCTCGTGTTGCCTGGACATCGGCTGCCGTTCCGTGGCCTGCATCTGCGGCTCGATCAGCTCGCGACCCATCACGCCGAACGCTGCGCCGTCATTCTCGAGGCATGCCGGCCCGGACTGCCGCTCTCTGCCGCCGACATGGTGCCGGTGCTGTTCCCGATGGAGCTCGACCCGCTCCAGCTCTGGTTCGGGTTCAGCGAAGCCCTGGCGCATGTGAACTATCTCGCCCGGCGCGGCCAGCTCGTCGGCATTGCCGGCCGCGACGGCGTGCTGCGCTGGGAGAGCGATCGAGCAAGTCCCGCGCTCAGGGTATCGTCTTGGGCTGGGGCCGGCCGGAAGAGGCACCATGGGATCTGACGAGGACGAACCGCCGAACGGACTGCGGCGCGGGCTGACGAACTACGGCGACCGACGGTTCAGCGCCTTTCTGCGGCGCTCCTTCGCGAGTTCGATGGGGTATAGCCGCGCCATGCTGGACCGGCCGATCGTCGGCATCGTCCATGCGTCGAGCGATTTCAACAATTGCCATCGCCAATTTCCGGAATTGATCGAGGCCGTGAAGCGCGGCGTTCTGGCCGCCGGTGCGCTGCCGCTCGCTTTCCCGACGATCTCGCTCGGCGAGGTCTTCCTCAGTCCGACGAGCCTCAAATTCCGCAACCTCATGGCCATGGACGTCGAGGAGATGATCCGCGCCCAGCCCATGGACGCGGTGGTGCTGGTCGGCGGATGCGACAAGACGGTGCCGGCGCAACTCATGGGCGCAGCTTCCGCCGATCTGCCGGCCATTCAGCTTGTGGCAGGCCCGATGTCGACCGGCCGGCACCGAGGCGAGCGCCTCGGCGCCTGCACGGATTGCCGGCGCTTCTGGGCGAGATATCGCGCCGGCGACGTCGACGCGGCGGAGATCGACGAGGTCGAACACCGTCTCGCTTCGACGGCAGGCACCTGTGCCGTGATGGGCACCGCCAGCACGATGGCCGCAATCGCGGAAACGCTCGGGATGATGCCGGCGGGCGCGGCTTCGATTCCGGCCGTCGAGGCCGACAGGTTGCGGATGGCGGAGGAAACGGGACGCGTCGCCGTGTCCCTCATCGGCTCGGATCGCCGCCCAAGTCGGATCATCAGCGCCGAGGCGATCGAGAACGCCCTGCGGGTGTTGCTGGCGCTCGGCGGGTCGACCAATGCGCTGATCCACCTGACCGCGATCGCCGGGCGGCTCGGCTTGCCGGTCGAGCTCGGCCGCCTCAACGAGCTCAGCGACGCGACACCCGTTCTGGTCGACCTCAAGCCCACGGGGGGTGGCTATATGGAGGACTTCCACGCGGCGGGAGGACTCCCGGCCGTCTTGCGGGAACTGCGGGCGGTGCTGCATCTCGATTGCCCGACCGTCACCGGGGAATCCATCGGGGAGCGCATCGCTGCCGCGCCGGTCTGGGTGGATCGCGCCATCATCCGCTCCCCGGTCCATCCCGTCACGCCGACGGGCGGGCTCGTCGCGTTGTTCGGCAATCTCGCGCCGCGCGGTGCCCTCATCAAGCGCTCCGCCGCCGATCCGGCGCTCTTCGAGCGCACCGGCCGCGCCGTCGTGTTCTCATCTTTGCAGGATTTGGCGGCGCGGATCGATGCGCCGGACCTCGATGTCTTGCCGGATGATTTCCTGCTGTTGCTGAATGCCGGGCCGACGAGCGCGTCCGCCATGCCGGAAGCCGGCTATCTCCCCATTCCGGGCAAGCTGGCTCGCGCGGGCGTCAAGGACATGGTGCGCATCTCGGACGCGCGGATGAGCGGCACGGCTTATGGAACGATCGTGCTGCATGTGACGCCCGATGCCGCCTCGGGCGGCCCGTTGTCGCTTGTGCGAAGCGGCGACCGTATCCGCCTCAGCGTGTCCGAGCGCCGGCTGGACCTGCTGGTCGACGACGGGGAGTTGGAACGGCGCAGGGCGGCCCAACAGGCGAGAGTCTCGGACCACCCGGCTCGGGGTTACGCCCGGCTCTATGCCGACCATATCCTGCAAGCCGACCAGGGGTGCGACTTCGATTTCCTGCGGTCCCATTCGCCGCCGGAGGGGACCGCGCGCTCGCCTGGCGAATGATCCCCCGCCATGGCCTGCGCATCGGGCGGCACGCCGGCGCGGGGCTGCCGTCCTGGCCCGAAAGCTGGAGTGCCGATCATCCTGAGAAGCAGAGGCTGTCGTGATTCAGGCGGGCCCGCAACCGGCCCTCCATTCGACGCAGGAAGCGCAGGAAAATCTGATTGAAGACTTCCGGAGCTTCCAGGAAGGGCGCATGTCTGGTGCGCGGGATCAGATAACACCGGCGATCCCAGAGTTTCGCGTAGGACAAGCCGGTCAGATAGTCGGTGTTGACGATGGGGTCCTCCGCGCCGTTGACGACTGCCAAAGGAACCGTGCTGGTCTCCGCGATCCGTCTTTGGTCGGAGTTCGCCCCGGCGATCAGATGCTCGAACATGTTTGAGCGAGCCCGTCCGTCCGCCCGCTTCAGTGCTCCGTCAAGTGCCTCGTCCGCGCAGCCGCCCAGCGTCATCTCCTTGAAGTTGCGTAGATCGTCTTCTGTCAGGTCGGCTCGGCCGGTCAATCCGAGGTGCGGATGAGGTCGGAACCCCTCCTGGATAGCCGGAATGGTGTTTCCGATCGGCGGAGTGCCCGAGATCATGAGGCCGATCAGGCCCGGGAAGCCGGTCATCATCTCGATGCCGACGTGGCCACCCAGAGACCAGCCCAGCACCACCGCGTGGTCGATATCGAGCTTCTCCAAGACTTCGATCGCTGCATCGGCGTACCCGCTTATCGTGTAGGATCGAGCAGGATCGAACGCATCGCTGGACGCTCCATGGCCTGGGAAATCCATGGCGATAAGTTGGTACTGTGTCCCGATCCGACCTTCCATTTGGCGCCGGAAGACGTCCTTGCTGCTAGAATTCCCATGCAACAGCAACACCGGCATCGCTTTCCCGTGGGTTTGCCTCACGGAGATGGCGGCGTGACTTGTTTCCAGGACTGTGTCGGTCCACGGTTCCGCAACATGCGACCTTGTGGTTTCGACAATTCCCAGCCGACTCTTTTCCGGGAACTTCAAGACCCCAGGCCGCTTCTTTGCGGGCCGAAATGCAATGGACGTCATGTCATCACCCTTTGCGGCCAGAGCTGGCGCAAAGACGGCACGCACAGCCACTTGCTGACCTACACTGATGGCGGTTAATGACGCGTGAGACGAACCTGGAGAATGTGGTCACTCGACCGACATCGTTACCAGACCGTAAGGCGGGATATGCACGGTCCCAGGGAAGCAACGTTAAGATCGAATCGGAGAGTATTAGCATCATGGATGCAGAGTTCGAACATAAAGCCTATGTTCTGGGCCACTCGGTCGATGAACTCGAGCGCCTGGAGCGGCAAGCAGAATTCTTCGAGGAGGAAACTGAGGACACTCTGAAGCGAGCCGGACTCAGGCCCGGCATGCGGGTTCTTGACCTTGGCTGCGGGGCTGGGGACGTCGCGTTGGCAGCAGCCAAGATTGTCGGCAGCGCGGGGTACGTGACCGGCGTGGACACGTCGCGTGACGCGATCGGGACCGCCAACCGCAGGATGACCGCCTCTGGCTTGACCTGGGTGCAATGCGTCGAGGGGAACATCTTCAACCTCGACGTTGGCACCTTTGACGCCGTCATCGGCAGGTTCATTCTCATGCATCTTCCTGCGCCGGCGAACCTCCTGCGGCAGTTGCGTCGAAGCCTGAAACCCGCGGGAATCATAGCTTTCATCGAGATGGACATCAGTTCGACATCGATTACGCCGTTGATGCCGCTGTTCGACCGGTGCATGCGAGCGGTCATCGAGCTCTACAAAAAGGCGGGAATGGAGCCGGACATGGGGTCGCTCCTTTATTCCACGTTTCGTCAGGCCGGTCTCGAGCCCTCGCTTCGGGGAAGTTGCCGGGTCGAAGGCGGACCGCACGCCAAGGTATACGATTATCTTGCCAGAACCATGCGAAGCTTACTGCCCAGCATGCAGGCTCAAGGCATGGACGTGGAGGACATCGATATCGATACTTTAGCTTGCCGCCTCTTCAAGGAAGCAGCTAAACTCGATTACTTTGCGGCGTATCCGCGACTGATCGGAGCATGGTCGCAGGTTTGACCAACGGCGATCACGCCACCAGGGCAATCGCGGAGGTGTCAAACGTTGGCGTGATTTTGCTGCAACGCGCGAACAGGCTCTGCCGCTCGGAAAGCGTGGAAGAGAAGAACGGATATCGCCTCACGACCTTGTCACGTGCGAGGCGATAATCGAGGACCATCAAACCTAGCGGTTTGGTGAGTGTCGGATAGGGTCGAGCGCTGCAGACAATTCGGTGCCCGAACAGCCGTTTGTAGAAGGCCTGGTGTTCGGAGCGGACCGTGGCGAGCAACTTGTCGGCCCTGAACCATTCGCATGCCAGCCAAGCCAGTCGAACCGTCACGTACGGGAGCTTCGGGTACCTGCGGGAACTCACCGCGTCGATGACGAAACGTGTCGGATCGATCAAGACCTGTCCGGCATCGATTAGCGGTGAAAGGTGATCGGGAAAGACGTGAAGACCGGGATGCTCGGGCGTAAAGCGATTGACGACGTGGATGCGAAGCGAACTCGCGAGACGGCCGTCAACATAAATCCCAAACGTAGTGCTGTTCGGCTCCTGATCGAAGCGGTCGCGAAAGATTTCCGGTGCATTGAGAGGCAAAGCTCCCTCGCGCCGGTAGGCGGCGTAACGGAGGCGGAAGACCTCTTCCCGTTCGCCGGCATCCAACACCGGTCGACACTCCGCCCTGCCGATAAGTTCGTAGACGCTGTCGCAGAAACTGGACTGTCGGATGTCTTGGACGGATGTCATTCGCCGGAGTCCACTCGATGCGTCGGTAACCGCAAACGTTAATACCAGTTAACGCCTTCGAGCGGAATGAGGTCCTGCCTCGCAACCTCCCTCCGACAAAGCGCTCGGCGAGGCCAGACGGGAGAAAATGGCAATAAAATCAAGTCTTTGTCGCGCGTTAACTATGGTGCCGATCAATCTGTCAGAGCTGGGGCAGCTACACGGGTGCCGGTCGCCGCCGAATTCTCCCGCTTTTTCGGATCATGCAACGAGCGACTTGGTCTGGCGCCGCAACAATAAGAGCAGCTGATCCGCGGGCAGAGGACGACTGAAGAAATAACCCTGCACCTCGGAGACCTGCGCGGCGTCGGCCACCAAGGCTAACTGCTCGGCCGTCTCCACGCCTTCCATGACGACCGACATGCCGAGGTCGATGCTCAGGCGCGTAATTCCGCGCAAAAGCGTCAGGGCGCGGCTATCCCGATCCAATCCCTGGAGGAACGAACGATCGATCTTGACTTTGTTGAACGGCAGCGATTGCAGGTAGCTCAGGCTCGAATAGCCGGTGCCGAAGTCGTCCAACGAAACGCCAACCCCGATGTCACGCAGCTGATGCAAAACCAAGCGGGTTGTGTTGAGATCCTGGAGCAGCGCGGATTCGGTGATCTCGACCTCGAGGCGGTTCGGTTTGAGCCCCGCTTCCCTTAGTGCCTGTCTCACGGGCGTCATCACGTTTCCACGTCGAAACTGCATAGCGGAGATGTTGACCGCAACGTTCACGTCGGGCGGCCAGTTCGCACACTCTCGACAAGCTTGGTGCAGCACCCAGCTACCAATCTCCCAGATCAGTCCCATTTCTTCAGCGATCGGAATGAACTCGGACGGCGGGATCATCCCACGTTGAGGATGCTTCCAGCGGATCAATGCTTCGCAGACCATATATCTTTTGGCCGAAAGGTCGTAGATCGGCTGATAATGCAACTCCAACTCGTTGTGAGCCAAAGCGTCTCTGAGATCCTTTTCGATGTCGCGACGCGCTCTCGCTTGCACCTGCATCTGACCCTCGAAGAAGCGAAACGTCCCGCGTCCCTCGGCCTTAGCGCGATAGAGTGCCAGATCCGCATCCCTCAGGAGGTCATCAACGTTCCCGCCCTCGTCGGGCGTGAGGGCGATGCCGATGCTGGCCCCAATCACGAGTTTGTGCTCTTCGATGTCGAACGGTTCCGACATTTGCTGGATCAGCAGCGAGGCGAGCTGCGCCGCGTCTTCACGGGCGTCGTAGAAATCCTGGAAAATCACAAACTCGTCGCCGCCGAAGCGGGCGACCATTCCGGCGGGCCCGATGACCAGGCGCAGGCGTTGCGACACACTCCACAGCAGCTTGTCGCCGAGGACGTGACCCAAGGTGTCGTTGACCTGTTTGAATTGATCAAGGTCTATGAACATCAGCGCGGCTGAAAGCAATCGCGCGGAGTTGAGAACGCCCTGGACATGCTCGCGGAAAGAATGCCGGTTAGGCAGATCGGTCAACGAGTCGTATCGAGCCAAATAGCTGATGCTGGCCTGTGCCCGGATCCTTTCCGTCACGTCCTCCGCCAGAATGACCCCTCCGCCACTATCGATCGCCTGCAATTTGAAGGCGACGGATCGGCCATCTGCCATATTCAGAATCCATTCCCCTCTCGGGGAGACATTCAGGTTCATCCTGAGGTTCTGCGACAGGTCGGCAGCGCTGATTTGTTCGACCATGCCGGTTTGCGTGCAGGTGTTCAGCAGGGTGTCAAATGTAACTCCATCGTTCAAAGCTTCAGGGGGCAGCTGCAACAAACTAAGCAGACGTTCGTTCGAGACCGTTATTTGCCCGTCGGGCTCGAACATGGCGAGCCCTTGCGGCATGTTATTGAGAGCAGTATCGAAGCGGTTCGCCAGATGACTCAGATCCCGCGCCCGCAAAACAGCTGACATGAAAATACCGCGCAGCCGCGTCGAGATCGTCTTCAAAGCCAAAAGAAATGGCAGGAGGACAAAAAGAATAATGAACCAGTAGGCAGGTCCCGCAATCATCAGGGACGCCAACATGGGGATCCCGGCGGACACAATTTGCGCATTGACCAGGAGGTCACTCGCGAAACTCCGCCCTGGGGTCCCGACAAGGTAAGCCGTCGTGATGCTGAAGCTCGCCAGCCGGGCAAATGGATCGTCGGTGAGAGCGAATGCCGCGAGGCAGAAAACACCCAGCAAGGCGACGTGGGCTGATCCGCCAGCGACGTACCAAACCTCCCATCGACGAAG
>JBBPYT010000101.1:0-10818 GCA_038199665.1 Hyphomicrobiales bacterium | reverse complement strand
GCTCGCCAACACCAAGGCCGAGCTGAGGCGTACGGTCGAGGCCGTCGGTCGTGCCTCAGGCGAGCGCGACGCGGCGCGACAAGCCGCTGAAGCCATCGCGGCCAGGCGCGATGCGCTGCAGCTGCGGCTCGATATGCAGACGGCCGAATCGGCGCAGCTCCAAGCCGCGCTGGCGCAGCAGAGCGGCACCAAGGAAACGGCCGAGCGGCACGCAGCCGACGTGGCGCGGACGCTGGCCGCTCAGCAGGCCAGGATCGAAGAGCTCGAGGCAGAGCGCAAGGCAGAGGAGGCGGGACTCGCGGCGCAGATCGAGGCCGCGAGGAACGAGCCCCGGGCCTTGGCGACGACGATCGAGGAGTTGCGGGCCGAAAAGGCGGCGCTCTCAAGCGCTCTGGCGGGCGCGCGGCAGGCCCGGAGCATCCCCCCTGCGGAGCCCATCGGAACCGATGGTGAACTGGCGACCCTTCGTCAGGCGATCAAGCAGGTCGCCGACGATGTGCTGCGGATGATCGAGGCGGCGCAGCCGCCCGCCGCGACCGTCTTGGATGCGCCAGGCGGGCATCAGAAAAGTTCGATCGACGCCACATCGTCGTTTGCGGCGAACTGAGGCATCCCCCAGCCGGTCCACCTGCTCGGTCCGGTCCGAACCCGGGACCCCGACGAAATTCGGGCCGTGCCAACCAACTTTTCGGCTTCCATCACGTTGACCGCGGGGGGACCCGCGACCGTCAAGGGAGCCGAGCGTCATGCCATCTTACCGTCTGCTGTCGACGCGGCGAAACCCCGACGGGTCGTTCGAAACACCGTCGCTGGACGAGCGCCTGTCAGCTCCGGACTCCCAAACGGCCGCCGTTCAGGCCAGCCGGTTTCCGTTGCACAGGTTCATCGACCAAAGTGATTTCGCCTGGCTCGTCGACGAGGCCGGTACGGTCGTCTGGACAACCAACCTGGCGCTGCTCAGGGCCGCCTGAGCGCAAGCGGCTCCTGGCGAAAGCCCAGCCCCGCGGGCCGCGGTCGCCCTGCTTCGTAGCTTCTCAGTGAGCGTCCGCGCCGGCGCCGGCGCGATCTGGCCGGCGCATCAGCGGAGTCACTGCGACCAGCACGAGGAACAGGCAGGTCATGGCCAGGAAGACGTCGGCCAGCGACATCACCAACGCCTGCTGCCGCACCATCAGGGCCAGCCGCTTGGTCGCCGAGAGCGTGGCGTCGGACCCCATCGACGCATAGGCGCCGGTCAAGGCTTGCAGGGTACGCTCGGCCTGCTCATGGCCCCAAGCGACGGATTCATGCAGCCGCGCGAGGTGCAGATCCCATCGATCGTTGATCAGGGTGTTGATGCAGGCAAGCCCCACCGCGCCGCCCAGGTTGCGGGTCAGGTTGTAGAGCCCGGACGCGTTCTTGAGCCGGGCCGGCGACAGGGTGCCGAGGGCCACGTTGTTGATCGGCACCATGGCGGTCATCAGGGAAAAGCCGCGCAACATCTGCGGCACCAGCAATTCCCAGAAATCCCAGTCCTTGGTGACGTACGTCGCCTGCCAGGTGCCGACCGCGAAGCCCGCGAAGCCGATGCCAATGAGGATGCGCGGGTCGATCTTGTTCATCAGCCGGCCGACGATCGGCGCCGCGATGAACATGCACAGGCCCGAAACGAACATGGTTTCGCCGATCTGCAGCGAAGAATAGCCGCGCACCCGCGACAAGTAGATGGGGTAGATGTAGGTGAGGCCGTACAGCCCCACGCCCATCACGAACGAGAACAGCGACCCGAAGGCGAAGTTCTTGTCCTTGAAGGCCCTGAGATCGACGATCGGCTGGGGCGCGGTGAAGGCGCGCCAGAAGAACAACAGGGCTCCGGCCAACGACACGGCGGCGCAAATGACGATCACGTCTTCATCGAACCAGTTCTTCTGCGGACCCTCTTCGAGCACATATTCCGCCGCGCCCAGGAAGGCCGCCATTCCGATGAGGCCGAACCAGTCGAAACGCTCGAGCAAGGAAAGTTCCGGTTTGTCGAAATCGATGAGAAACCAGCTCATCAGGGTCACGACGATGCCCGGCACCACATTCACCAGGAACAGCCAGTGCCAGGAGAATAGGTCCGTCAGATAACCGCCGATGGTCGGGCCGATGGTCGGCGCCAGCGTCGCCACGAGGCCGATGACGGGCGCGATCAACGGCTGCTTGTCGCGCGGGAAGATGGTGTAGGAGGCCGCAAAGACGGTCGGGATCATGGCCCCGCCGATGAAGCCTTGGAGCGCCCGGTAGACGATCATCTGGTTGATGTCCGTCGCGGTCGAGCACATGAAGCTCATGAACGTGAAGCCGGCGCAGGAGACGGCGAACAGATACCGGGTCGAGAAGGCCCGCGATAGGATCCCGGAGAGCGGGATCATCACCACCTCAGCGATGAGGTAGCTGGTCTGCACCCAGGCAACCTCTTCCGCGCTCGCCGACAGTCCGGCCTGGATCTCCGACAGCGATGCCGACACGATCTGGATATCCAGAATCGCCATGAACATGCCGAACACCATAGCCACGAAGGTGATCAGCTTCTTCGTGTCCATCCCTGACTGGGCGGGGTGCGAGGCGGGCGGCACCGCGTTCGATCCGGTGGCGAGGGCAGGTGCGGCGCTGGCCATAGGCATGGCTCCGGTCTACCGCGCCAGCGTCCGCGTGCGCCCGAGCGCGTAGAAGCCGAGGGTACTCATCAACGAGGGCGCCGGTTCCTTCTCGTCACGCGTGTGGACATCCACCACCACCGACAGGCCGGGCCGCAGGATGCCTTCGCGCGCCACCTCGGCCGGAACCGTGATGCGCACAGGCATCCGCTGCACGATCTTGGTGAAGTTGCCGGTCGCGTTTTCCGGCGGCAGCATCGAAAATTCCGCCCCGGAGGCCGGTGCGATGCTTTGGACGACGCCCTCTACATTGCGCCCGCCGTAGGCGTCGGGCTTGATCACGACCTTCTGGCCAGGCTTCAACTGGTTGATCTGGGTTTCCTTGAAATTGGCTTCGACATAGGCGCTCTGCAGCGGGACGAGCGAAAGCAGGCGCGTCCCTGGTTGCACATACTGCCCCGGCTGGACGGCCTTGTTGCCGATAACGCCGTCGAAGGGCGCCCTGATCACCGTGAAGGACAGGTCGCGATCGGCTTTGTCGAGCACCGTCTGCAACTCGGCGCGGGCCTTCTGAGCCTCGAGCTTCTGGGCCTGCAGCACCTCGATGGCGGCCTGCGCGGCGTTGACCGATGCGGTCGCGTTGGCCACCGCGGCAACGCCGCGGTCGCGGTCGGCGCGAGCCTGGTCGAGCTTTTGTTGAGTGCCGAAGGAGCTGTGCATCAGGCTGTCGGCGCGGTCGAACTCTGCCGCGTTTCGTACAGCATCGGCCTTGGCGGATTGCAGCATGGCCTTGGCTTGGTCGATGGCGGAGTTCTGGGCACCTATCTGCTTGCCGATCCTCGCGACCGTTGCGTCCTGCGTCTCGATGCGGGCGCGCGCAGCATCGACAGCATTGTTGTAATCGCCGTCGTCGATCGTGGCCAGAACCTGGCCCTTGGTCACCGAAGCATTGTCGACGATCGGCACGCCGACAACATAGCCCGAGACTTTCGCGGCGATCGTCGACATGTCCGCCTTCACATAGGCGTCGTCGGTGGAAACGATGAAGCGCCCTTCCACGAACCAACGGTAGCCCTCGTAACCGCCGCCCCCGAACAGGGCGAGAAGGACCAGCGGCAGCACGATCCGGCGGCGCTTCCGCTTCGGCGGCAGGATTTCGCCCGTGCGCGGCGCCTCCGAAGGCACGTGGCGCGACTGTACCGCGAGTGCTCCCTCGGGCCGCACGTCGGAGTTGATCGCAGCGTCCGTCGTGTGGTTGCCCACCGATGCTTCCGACATCACTCGTCTCCGCTCCTGTGCTCGACCGACTCCCCGCAGCTTCGCCCGGAGTCGAACAGTTTTGACTGAACCGTTCGGTCAGTGGTTGACATACTCCCAACCGCCATGTAGTTCAAGACCTGACTGAACCGTTCGGTCAATTTTTTGCGAGGAGCATGCGGTGGCGGACGCGAGCGCGCTGAGCCGGGCCCGGAACACGGCACTGGATGAGGCGGCGCGTCCCCGGGAGGACAATGCGAAGCGCCGTCAAGTGCTGGACGGGGCCCGCAAGGTGTTCCTTGCGGATGGATTCGACGGCGCCAGTATGAACGAGATCGCCCGGATCGCCGGTGTCTCCAAAGGCACGCTGTACGTCTACTTCGACAGCAAGGAAGAGCTTTTCGCCGCGCTGATCCGGGAAGAAAAGCGCGAGCAGGCCGAGCAGCTTTGCCGGCTCGAAACCGACGGTGGCGATCTACGGGCCACGCTCATGGCGCTCGGCGTCAGGCTCTTGGACCTCGTCTTGAGGCCATCGTCGATCGCGCACTTCAGGACCGTTCTGGCGGTCGCCGCGAAATTCCCGAGCATTGGCCGGGCATTTTACGAAGCCGGGCCCGAGTTCGGGCGAAAACGGCTCGCCGCCTATCTCGACACGCAAGTTGCGGCGGGTGTGATCGAAACGGACGACACCGAAACGGCGGCGGTGCATTTCATCGAAATGTGTAAGGCGCCCTACCTGCTCAAGGCGAGTCTGGGCGTCAGCGCCCGTCCGTCCGAGGCGGAGATGCAGGCGCATGTCGCCAAGACCACGGATGTGTTTCTTCGAGGCTACGCCAAGCGGGTGGGCTGACGGATCGAGGCTCTGGCGAGCACGTCGCCGACGGTCTCAGGACGCCGCCGCCGTGACGCGCGCCTCCCCGGCCGCGATCGCGTCGCGGACCCCGGCCAGAACCTCGAAGGACCTCAGGCGCGCCCGGTGATCGTAGATCTGCGCCGTCACCATGAGCTCATCGGGCTTGTGGGTCAGCACGAAACTTTCGAGGCCCTGCCGCACGGTGTCGGGCGAGCCGACCACCGACTGCGACAAGGCCTGCCCGAGGATGAACTGGTCCTGAGCCTCCCAGACATGGTTCGGGTCCTCGATCGGCGGCTGCAGTTTGCCCGGCATGCCGCGCCGCAGGTTGATGAATTGCTGCTGCACGGACGTGAACAGCCGCCGGGCTTCGGCATCGGTTTCGGCCGCGAAGACATTCAATCCCAGCATGACATAGGGCCTGGCCAATTGCGCCGCGGGCCGGAACTGCTTGCGGTAGATGTCGATCGCGGGGCGCATCTGGGCTGGCGCGAAATGCGACGCGAACGCATAGGGCAAGCCGAGCGCCGCGGCCAATTGCGCACCGAACAGGCTCGATCCGAGGATCCAGAGCGGCACCTCGAGGCCGGCTCCGGGAACCGCTTGGACGGCTTGGCCGGGCACGGGCCGCTGAAAATAGTGCTGCAATTCGATTACGTCCTGCGGGAAAGTGTCGGCGCTCGACGGATCGCGCCGCAGCGCCCGGGCCGTAATGCCGTCAGAACCGGGCGCTCGCCCGAGCCCGAGGTCGATGCGGCCCGGGAACAAGGCTTCGAGGGTCCCGAACTGTTCGGCGATCACCAGCGGTGAGTGGTTCGGCAGCATGATGCCGCCCGCGCCGACCCGGATGGATGAGGTGCCATCCGCCACGTAGCCGATCACCACGGCGGTTGCGGCACTGGCGATGCCGGGCATGTTGTGGTGTTCGGCCAACCAGTAGCGATGGTAGCCCCAGCGCTCGGCGTGCCGGGCGAGATCGCGTGTGTTGCGAAGCGCCTGGCCGGCCTCGAACCCCTGAGGAATGGGCGAGAGATCGAGGATCGACAACGGAATCATGGACGCCTCTCGATGGAACCGAAAGGCCCGCCCAAGACCATCCCGGGACGGGCCGCTTCAATCCATGTAGGAAGCGATCCGCCCTAGAAACAGGCGGATGCCGCCGCTCCCGCCGAACATCGCGGTACGGAGGTCGCGACGGCGACCGTCGTCACCAACGGCGCCAGCCACGGTGCCAGCCAAAGGGGCGACGCCAGCCATAGCCGCGGTGCCAGCCAAAGGGGCGGCGCCAGCCATAGCGAGGGTGCCAGCCGTAGTAGCGGCGCCAGTAGACCTTATCGATGCCGGACGCGGCTCCGGCATCACCGGACACGACGGGCGCGAGCCCGCTGACCGGCATGGCCGAGGCGGAAGGCGCTGCCGCGGCAACGCCCGCAAGGGCAAGAGCGCCGACGAGCGCATGTTTCAACACAGTGGACACGGGACCTCCTTCGAGATTGCTGTACCGGGTTCGACAATGCTTTTGGCAGAGCCGAAGTTGCAGGCTGATCCTTTCATGCTGAACGGGAGCTAAACTGTCGCCTCGGCCCATCGCGCCGTCGCGTCATCGCAGACCGGGCATGCCCGCAACAGCCATCACACCTTGCGTCGAAGATGCTCGCCGAGGCGGGGCATGATCTCGACGAAGTTGCACGGCCTGAAGCGGGAATCGAGCTGGTGGCTCAAAATGCCGTCCCAAGCGTCTCGGCAAGCGCCGGGAGAGCCGGGCAGCACGAACACGAAGGTCGTGTCGATGAGCCCCGCCGTGGCCCGCGACTGGATGGTCGAGGTGCCGATCTTGCCGAAGGAAAGCTGATGGAAAACGGCGGAGAATCCGTCCATCCGCTTGGCGAACAGGGGCTCGAGGGCTTCCGGCGTCACGTCGCGCTCGGTGAAGCCCGTTCCGCCCGTGGTGATCACCACATCGACCTCGGGAGCGCGCACGAAGCCCGTCACGACGACTTCGATCGCCTCCTTGTCGTCCTTGACCACAGTGCGACCGGCCAGCCTGTGCCCGGCATCGGTCAGGCGCTCGACCAGCAGATCGCCCGAGCGGTCCTCGCCCAAACTGCGCGTATCCGACACGGTGACCACCGCGATCCCCAGCGGGATGAAGTCGCGGTCGGGATTGAGGTTGGACATTGGCGCAATCCCGTTCCAGGTCAGGCTCGCGGTCTCACCGCGCAAACGTATCGCAACTGTCGACCTTGCCCGACCTCAGACCGGCGGAAAGCCACTTCTGCCGCTGCTGTGACGTTCCGTGGGTGAAGCTGTCCGGCACCGCATAGCCGCGCGAGGCCTTTTGCAGGCGATCGTCGCCGATCGCCGCGGCAGTGGACAGAGCCTTGTCGACATCGCCCTGTTCGAGGATGTGGTACTTCTGGTCCGCATTTGCGGCCCACACGCCGGCCAAGCAGTCGGCCTGCAGCTCGAGGCGGACCGAGATGGAATTGCTCTGCTGCTGGTCGGCGTTTTGCTGGGCCTGATGCGCCTTGGGGAGAATGCCGAGCAGGTTCTGCACGTGATGGCCGATCTCGTGTGCGATCACGTAAGCATAGGCGAAGTCGCCGCCCCCGCCGAGCTTCTGTTTCATGTCGTTGAAGAACGACATGTCGAGGTAGACCCTGTGGTCCACCGGGCAATAGAACGGCCCCATGGCGGATTGCGCCTGGCCGCAGCCCGACCGCGTTACGCCGTTGTAGAGAACGAGACGCGGTTTGACGTAGTCGACGCCCTTCTGATCCGGCAGAATTTGGCTCCAAACCGCCTCCGTTTCGCCGAGCACCGCCGCCACGAAATCGCCCATCTGGTCGGCCGGATGGCCGCCTTGCCGCCCGGTATTGGTCTGCTGGGGCGGAGTCGCACGGCTCTGGCCGGAGCCGCCCTGGTCGTATTGGTTCTGGCTGTATTGGGACGAGCCGCCATGACCCGTGATGACTTCGGCGCCGCCGATGAGGATCCGCGGATCGATCCCCGTGGCATAGCCGATGATGGCCAAAATGATGATGGTGCCGATTCCCAGCCCGCCGCCCCCGATCGGAAGGCTGAACCCGCCGCCCCCGCCGCCGCCGTCTCCACGGCGGTCCTCGATACTGTCGGACCTCGGACCGTCTTCCCATCTCATCTGCTATTCTCCGTCCCCGCCGCGCCGCCGCCTCATCCCAGGCGGAGCTGGCGCGGATTCGCCGTCCGGCGATGCTACCCAGCTTAGAGCATAGAACCTTTGTTTTGAACGGCTGCTCCGAGCGCCGCCCCGCCTCGCCGTGCTACCGCGCTTGCTCGCGCACCTTAACGAAAACTGGCTTCGATTGGCTGCATCAAGGAAATCTCAAAGCAGGCTTCTCGTTCATGAACCCCTCGCACCAACGCGCCATCACGGAAAACCAGCGGGAACCCTTCATTGTTCAATGTGGTTTTGCTTTGCAGCGGTCTCACCGCGTTCTCAAAGGACAATCGAGGTCATTCCTTAACCGAAAGTCATAGAAATTGAACGACACCCTTGCCGCGTCGGGCACACGTCGATTTACCTTCCAGTTCCCTGATTTCAAAGATGATTTGCTGATTTGTTTCTCGCATCTGCGATGGGATTTCGTTTTTCAGCGACCGCAACATTTGATGACGCGCTTCGCTACTCGGCAGCGCGTGGTCTTTTTCGAGGAGCCCGTCGCTTCGAACGACGGCGTCCGCCTGCACACAAAAACCTGTCCCCGCAGCGGCGTCGTCGTTGCCACTCCGGCTTTGCCCGACGGGCTGGCGGCCGAAGAACGCAACGCGTCCCTGCGACGCATGCTGGACCAGTTGCTCGCGGCTTCAGGCGTTCGGCATTCGGTCCTGTGGTTCTATACGCCCATGATGTTTGCCTTCGCGTCGGACATCGAAAGAACGACGGTCGTTTACGATTGCATGGACGAACTGTCCCACTTCCGGTTCGCGCCGCCCGAATTGCCGGCGCTCGAAAGCGCGCTGATGCGGCGGGCCGACGTGGTTTTCACGGGCGGATACAGTCTGTTCGAAGCCAGGCAGGATCGGCACGACAATATCCACCCCTTTCCTTCGAGCGTCGACACGGCTCATTTCGCCGCGGCCCGGACCCTGCGGGACGAGCCCGCCGATCAGGCCGCGATCCCGCGGCCACGCCTCGGGTTCTTCGGAGTCATCGACGAGCGCATGGATTGCGATCTGGTGGCCCACCTGGCGGCGAGTCATCCGGAATGGCACGTCGTGATGATAGGGCCGGTGGTGAAAATCGACCCGGCTACCCTGCCCCGCGCTCGCAACGTTCATTATCTCGGCGCGAAATCCTACGATCAGCTGCCGGCTTATCTGGCCGGCTGGAATGCGGCGCTCATGCCGTTCGCGATCAACGAGGCAACGCGATTCATCAGTCCGACCAAGACGCTCGAATACCTGGCCGGAGGACGCGTCGTCGTTTCAACGCCGGTGCGCGACGTGGTCCGCCATTACGACAAGATGTCGGCGGTGCAGATCGCTTCGACGCGTGACGGCTTCATCGAGGCGTGCGGAGCGGCCCTCAGGATCGCCAAGACGCCGGCGCTCTGGATGGACGAGGTCGATACGCTTCTGGAGCGCGTGTCCTGGAAGGCGACCTTCGACCGCATGGCGGCCCTGCTCGACAGCGCAGTGGCAAGAAACAAGCCCAAAGCGGTTGCCGAAGCGGTCCGCAGCAGCCGGATCGCGCTTCCGGCCCTCCGCCTCGATCGCCGGTACAAGCCGGCCGAAATCCTCGTGGTCGGAGCGGGGTTCGCCGGCAGCGTCATGGCGGAGCGCCTGGCCGCACGGTCGGGCAAGCGCGTTCTCGTCGTCGACCGGCGGCCGCATATCGCCGGCAACGCCTACGACGCTCGTGATGCGTCTGGCGTGCTGTTTCACAAATACGGGCCCCACATCTTCCACACCAATGCGGCGGAGATCTTCTCATACCTGTCCGGCTTCACGCGATGGCGCCCCTACGAGCACAGGGTGCTGGCGCGCGTCGCGGGAATGGACCTGCCCATGCCGATCAATCGGACCACGATCAACCGCCTCTACGGTCTCGCGCTGTCGAGCGACGATGAGGCCGCCGCCTTCCTGGCGGATCGCGTCGAACCGGTGCCGCACATCCGGACGTCCGAGGACGTCGTCGTCTCGAAGGTTGGCCGCGACCTGTTCGAGCGCTTTTTCCAGGGATACACCCGCAAGCAATGGGGCATGGATGCTTCGGAGCTCGACAAGTCGGTGGCGGCGCGCGTGCCCGCCCGCACCAATACGGACGATCGCTATTTCACCGACGCGTTCCAGTTCATGCCCCGGGACGGCTACTCGCGCCTGTTCGAAAACATGCTCGATCATCCCTTGATCGACGTGCAGGTCGATACGGAATATAGGGACGTGATCCGGGAAACCGTGTTCGATCACGTCGTATTCACCGGCCCAGTCGACGAATATTTCGACTTCCGGTTCGGCAAGCTGCCGTACCGCAGCCTGCAGTTCCGGCACGTGACGCTCGACCAGACTCAGTTTCAGCCGGTCGGAACCGTCAACTACCCTGACGAGGAGGTGCCCTACACGCGGGTCACGGAGTACAAGCACCTGACGGGGCAGATGCACGACAAGACGACGCTGACGTATGAATATCCGGCCGCCGAAGGCGACCCCTACTATCCGGTTCCCCGGCCGGAGAATCAGGCCCTGTTCAAGCGCTACGAAGCACTGGCCCGTGCAGAAACCGACGTCACCTTCGTGGGGCGGCTCGCGACCTACCGGTACTACAACATGGACCAGGTCGTCGGCCAGGCGCTGTCGGCCTTCAAAACGCTGAGCCGAAAATGGAGCGGCTCGGTTCGGGATACCCTGGGTGCGACTGTGATGACCGCGGGTGAGTGACTCCCGCCCTCATCGAGGCGAAGCCGATCGGTTCGGCGGGACCCCGCCCGCTCGCTGCCCATCTCGACCCCTGGTCGCCCGATCTCCCGGAACGCTTTGCTGCCTTCGCCACCGCTGCGGCTCGGGTTTTGGCGTCCGAGACCGATGCGGTCCTTGACTGGTGTCTTTCGT
>JBBPYT010000100.1:0-5519 GCA_038199665.1 Hyphomicrobiales bacterium | reverse complement strand
TGCTCCTTGCCGAGCCGGGCGAGAGTCGTCATGGCGGTCGGCATGGGAAAGCCCATGAGGAAGGCCGGCGGCGCCACGGTGAGGAAGCAGATCAGCAGCCGCAACGCATAAGGCAGGGTGCCGATCAGCATCAGGGCCCGGTCGAGGAACAGACCGTAGCCGATGAGGATGGTTCCGATGGCGAACAGGATCGGCGGCAGGAAGGCGCGGGGGCGATCCAGGATGCGCTCGGCCGCGAGACTGCCGAGGCCGGAGAAGACCAGCATGGAGGTGATCAGCACTGAGGCCGAGACGGTCGCGTTGTTGAGCGCCAGCGTATAGTCGGCGATCAGGGCGACCTCGACCGTGATGTAGCCCAGACCCAGGCACGAGAAATAGAGGATGATGCCACCCTTGCCGGGCGCCCGGCTGAAGATGGTGCGCCAGCCGAAAACCACCGGAATGGCGACGAGCGACACGGCCGCGACAGCCGCGATGCCGAGCGTCGCCCAGAGCAGGAGGTAGCCCCACTCGTCCTGCACGATCTCGAGCCGATCGAGCAAGTTCGGCAGGTCCTTCGGCTTCACATAGGCGGCGAAATAGGGCCGATCGTTGGTGAGCGGGCGGGCATCGAAGACATAGCGCTTGGCGATGTCGTCCCAACCGCCGAAGATCAGATGATGCCAGGCAAGCCGCCCCATCAGCGTCGAGGGCAGCACGGCCGGGGCGGGCCCTCCATCGTCGCCGCCGGCATCGTCGGCCGCGGCGGCGGGTGCCCCCTCGGTGGCTTTTCCGGGCGCCGGCGCGGACCCGTCGGAGAAGATGGCGTTGCGGTAGTTCGACAGGACGCTGTCGGTCTGCGCCGCGTCGTATTCGATGCCGGGGGAGTAGATTTCGTCGAACGACATGGCGCGGGTATGGTCTCGCAGAGCCGCAATGTCGCCATCGGTGAAGCCGCCGCGCCGGTAGAGCACGGTGGCGGTCGACAGATAGGTCGAGACCACGAAGAAATCCTGTTTGAGGCCCTTCGGATCGAGCGTCCGGGCGGCGGCGGCCATGGTGCTGTAAAGCTTCAGCACGGACTTCGGCGGTTCCTCCTTGTTCCACAGAGTGACGGACAAGACCCCGCCGGGTTTCAGCGCCCGCAAGTAGGTTGCCATGGCTTCGCGCGTGTAGGCGTATTTCTCGACGATGGCGAAGCCGCCCGGCGCCGACAGGCCGGCCGAGTCGGCGAGGCTGAGGTCGACGACGTCGTAGCTGTCCGGATGGCCTGCAAGGTAGAGGCGCCCGTCGTAATCGACGACGTGAACGCGCGGGTCGTGCAACACGTCGCCCGTAAAATCGCGCAGCGCCTTGTCGGTACGGAATGCCGAAAGCACGGCCGGGTTCGATTCCGCCACCGTGACGCTCTTCGAACCGTTGCGCAGCGCCACCGCGGTCGAGATGCCGCCGCCGAACTGGATCACGAAGGTGTCGGGCGCCTTCTGCACCACATAGGGGTAAACCATGGGCAGGAAACGGAAGTAGGCCGTGTCCTCCGGCGGCAGATTGCGGATGATGCCATTGGGGCCTTCGCCGTCGATATAGAGCCCCAGATAGGCGTTGGCCGGCATGTTCGGCAGGTTGAAGGCCGCATTGTCGGAGAGGCCGGGCGCGAAGTGTAGATAAGAGCTGCCGTAGACCTCGAGGTCGCCGAAGGGGGAGTAGTTTTCGTAGATGCGTCGGCTGTCGGGGAATTTGCGGGCGTAGCTCACACCCTTGTAGTCGGACACCGCGAGCTTGCGCAGGCCAAGCGCCGGCGGCAACAGGAGATGCATCCCGATCGCCAGGGCGCCGACCGCGACGAGCAGCGCCTCGCGACGGACGGAGCGGCGGTCGAGCGCCGCGAACCAGAACAGGCCTCCGGCTATCGCCATTACCATCGGCACCACGACGAGGTCGGCCGGCGCTATCAGGAACAACGACCCCAGGACCCCGAGGCCGCCGAGCCCGGCCCCCACGAGATCGGCGAAATAGACGCGGGCGAAGAATCGGTCGGCCTTGAGGAATACCGTCCCGAGGAAGAGCGCACCGGCCAGGAAGGGCAGCAGATAAAGCATGAAATTGGCGAACAGCCGCCATTTCTGCGCCGGGTCCGACACCAGGAAAATGGCGTTGAACGGCACTTGCTGGGCCAGCAGATTGGCGACGACCAGCAGCGGCGCGAAGCCGATCAGCGAGGCCGTCGCGACCGCTTGCCAGTGCCGGGCGAAAAACCCCTTCCCGACGCACATGAGCGCGCTGACGAGCCCGAAAGCCAGCATGGCCAGGCTGACCACCAGCGAGCCGAAATGCGCCCAGGAGCCCACGGAAAAAATCCGCATGATGCAGATCTGCAGCGCGATCACGGCCCCGGCCACCAGGCCCACCCCGAGGTAGAGCGGCAGGCTCGGCCGGAGGCCCGTCTTTACGTCAGCTTTCAAGCGAAACCCTCACCCCGGCGCCCTCCCTGCATCAGAAGGGAAGTTCATCGACGCGCCCGAAACTCATGGTGCCGAACTCGGTCGAGCAAGGTTCCGGCGCTGAATGGCCAGGCGATATGGAACTGCACAAGACCCCTCTCCTCGAAGCAGAGGGCTGGGGCGCGGGTGAACGGCGCTAATCGTTGTGGTTGCCCTGGATCGCATCGCCTTCGAGCTTGGTGAAGGGCACGAAGGGCACGATCTTGTTGAAGATATCGGATCGCGCGATGCTGATCGTACCGTCCGCTGCCTGCAGCTTCTCGATTTTCAGCACGCGCTGCGCGCCGGGCGGGCCGACCGGAATCACCATGATGCCCCCCGGCTTCAATTGTTGGAGCAACGGCGGCGGAATGTGGTCGATGCCGCAGGTCACGATGATCTTGTCGAAAGGCGCATTCTCGACCCAGCCGTAATAGCCGTCGGCACTCTTCGATGTAATGGCCTTGAACTCGGTATAGCCGCGGCCGATCAGGGCGTCGTAAGTGCCGCGCGTGCGTTCGGCCAGGGGCTTGATGATCTCGATCGACCACACCTTGTCGGTGAGATTCGACAAATAGGCCGACTGGTAGCCCGATCCGGTGCCGATTTCGAGCACCTTCTCGCCCTGCTTGACGTTGATCGCACTGGTCATGCGGGCCACCGCATGCGGCCCCGAAATCGTCACCCCGTAACCGATATCGAGGAACGCATGGTCGTAGGCGCGCGGCAGGTTGGGCTGGCGCACGAATTCCTCGCGCGGCGTCAACAGGAAGGCGCGCTCGTCGCGGGCGTCCCAGACGTCCTTGTTATGTAGCAGGGCCTGGTAGCGGTCCCAATGTTCAACGAGAAATGACGCATCCTCGCCGCGATTTTCGACCATCCACTTGACGTAGCTGTAGCGGCTGTCCGTCGGGGGCACCGCGGCCCAATCATAGGGCTTGGGCACATTTGCCCGGGCGCGAGCGCCTAGGCTCGCCGTCGCAACAGCACTTGCTGCGCCGATCACAAAATGCCGCCGATTCACAAGAGCCTCCCATTCGCCGGCGAGGTCACGCCAGGGTGGAAATGCATCTTAGCAAGAAACCTTGAACGCTCTCTGAACGAAGAATCTCGGTGGTGGTGGCGGCAGTTCGCTCGGGTCGGTTCGGGCCCGTGCACGCCCTAGAGCCGCCGCGATTGTGGCGCTGTGTTGGGTTCAACCTTGAAGGAGGCGTCCCGGTGTTTATCCGTCGTCGCAAGGGGTGGGAAATCGCGGATCGCGACGCCACGCCCGAACACGTTTTTCTCAATCGCAGGACCCTCATCGCGGGCGGCGTGGTGATCGGCGGCGTGGCACTCGCCGCCGCGGCTTTCACGTCGAAGGGCGCCGTCGCGACTGCGGAACCCGATCCAGCCGACCCCTCAGCGAGCCTCTACCCGGCTAAGCGCAACCCGGCGTATATGATCGCGGGCGACGTCACACCCGTAGAACTGAATACCAACTACAACAACTTCTACGAATACGGCACATCAAAGCACGTGGCTTCCGCGGCCGAAGCGCTAAGAACCAGGCCCTGGACGGTGAAGTTCGACGGCATGGTCGAAAAGCCGCAGGAGATCGGCATCGACGACTTGCTGAAGGCTATGCCGCTGGAAGAACGGCTGTATCGACACCGCTGCGTCGAAGCATGGTCGATGCAGGTGCCGTGGACGGGGTTTCCGCTGAAAGCGCTCATCGACCTCGCCAAGCCGCTCGGCTCGGCCAAATACATCCAGATGACGACCTTCAAGGACCCGAAGATGGCGCCGGGCCAGAAGGGCTTCTTCTATCCCTGGCCCTACGTCGAGGGCTTGACGATGGCGGAAGCCACCAACGACCTCGCCTTCATGGTGACGGGCGCCTATGGCAAGCCCTTGCCCAAGGTGATGGGCGCCCCGCTGCGGCTGGCGACACCGTGGAAGTACGGGTTCAAGTCGGTCAAGTCCATCGTGCAGATCTCCTTCACGGAGCAGCGCCCGAAGACCTTCTGGGAAGCGTTGGCGTCGGACGAATACGGCTTCTGGGCCAATGTCAATCCGGAGGTGCCCCATCCCCGCTGGAGCCAGGCGACCGAGGAGGTCATCGCCACGGGCGATCGCCGCCCGACCGTCATCTACAACGGTTACGGCGAACAGGTCGCTTCCATCTACGCCAACCTCCAGGACGAAAAGCTGTTCATTTGAGCCGCACGATGCGCTCCGCTTTCAGGAGCCCGAGCCGCTGAGCGCGAATTGGCTCCACAGAGGAGCACAGCCATGTCAGAGCAGGGCAAACCCACGGCAGGTCAGAAGAAGGTCGACAAACATCCCGGCATGCTGGGAGACGGGACCGAGGAGCAAAACCTCGATCAGACCGGCGATCCCGGCGCGCGGATCAGTGAAGCCGAAGTCGACGAGGCGTTCGGTCAGAAGAGCGACGGCAAAAAGGACCGGCCCAAGAAATGAATGGGCAGGCGTTCCGTCCTCTGGGAGAAGGGCGGAGTTGACCGCCGAGGCGGTATTCGGCCAAGCCTCGGCAGGCCGCCTCGTCCAGCGAAGCCAGGAACGCCAGCGGGCCGCCGCAAGGCAACCATCGGGCTGCCGTTTCGTTGTCCCCTACCCGTCGCGGCGGGCGTCTGGCCCGATGCCGCCGGCCAACCGCGACGGCTCGAACAAGCGCGGAGGACGGTCTAGATGACGACGCTCAAGGTTCACTATGGCGCCTGGGTACTGATCGGCGACGGCAAGAAGGCTCTTTTGCTGCACAACGAGGGCGATGCCGAGCTGCTGAATCTTCGTCGTCTCACGGTTCGCGAACAGGCCAATCCGCCCACCCATGTCCAAGGCTCGGATGCGCCCGGCCGCGGGGTATCCTCCGGGACCGGAACTCGCTTCGGATCGATGGGCCAGACGGACTGGCATCAGATCGAGGAGGACCGATTCGCCGCAACGGTGGCGAGCGAACTGAACCGCGCCGCACACGACAACGAGTTCAAGGAGATCATCATCGTGGCGCCGCCCAAGACGCTCGCGGAAATCCGCCGCGACCTGTCGGGCGAAGCG
>JBBPYT010000099.1:0-4742 GCA_038199665.1 Hyphomicrobiales bacterium | reverse complement strand
CCCCGAAGCCGCCCCGATGGCGGACTATCTCGACTTCGCCCTAGCGCCAGTCATCGGCTCCATGGAAGAACTCGTGGCGTGGGAGCGCGCGCTCGCGCCCCTCCATGCCCAGGAGCCACTTCGCTGTGCACTCCATGTCGATACGGGCATGAACCGGTTGGGCTTCCCCATCGAGGAAGCCCGGCTGTTGCCGCAACAAAGGCTGGTGTCGGCCCGCGTCGACCTAGTGATGAGCCATCTGATGTCGGCGGAGCTGCCGGGCGATACCGTCAATGCGAGGCAAATCGCCCGGTTCGAACATGCGCGCGAGCGCTCCCTGCGCCAGTTTTCGGCATCGCTGGCGAATTCGTCCGGCATCTTCCTTCCGCAACATCCCGTTCTCGATCTTGTAAGGCCCGGCTACGCGCTCTACGGAGGCAATCCCACGCCCGGCTTGCCGAACCCCATGAAGCCGGTGGTTTTCTTGGAGGCGAGGATTCTCCAATTGAGGACGGTGCCGGCCGGAGCGACGGCCGGCTACAACGGCCGCTGGACCGCTTCCCGGCCGTCGCGTTTGGCGACGATCGGCGTGGGATATGCGGACGGGCTGCCGACCGGGGCGAGCGGTATCGAGGGGAGCGGCGCGATAGTCCATCTCGAAGGCCTACCCTGCCCTTTCGTCGGCCGGGTTTCCATGGATCTTTCGATCGTGGACGTGACCGATGTGCCCGCCGCCAAGCTAGCCGCTGGCACGATGGTGGAACTCCTCGGCCGGCACATCGGCGTCGACGACCTCGCTCGGGAGGCCGGCACGATCGGCTACGAGATCCTGACCAACCTCGGGCGACGCTATCGCCGACATTACATCGGAAGCGGAGTCCCTGGTTCTTGACCCGCCTTCCTTTCCCGCAAATCTCTCGCTGACCGCACGATGTCCAAGGCGCGCCATACCTACGTGTGTCAAAGCTGCGGCGCGGTTACCAATCGTTGGCAGGGGCGCTGCGATGCCTGCGGGGGCTGGAACACGATCGTGGAGGAAAACGCCACATCGGGGATCGGCGCACAGGCTGCCCGAAAGGGCGGCAAGGGTCGGCTGATCGAATTCCAGCCGCTCGCCGCGACCGGTGCCGAGCCGCCCCGCACCGCGACGGGCGTCGGGGAACTCGATCGCGTCACCGGCGGCGGCTTCGTGCCGGGCTCGGTGATCCTGCTCGGCGGGGAACCCGGCATCGGCAAATCGACGCTGCTGATCCAGGCCTGCGCCAAGCTCGCCTCGGTTGGCGCACGCGTTGCGTATATTTCGGGCGAGGAAGCGATCGCGCAGGTGCGCATGCGGGCAGAAAGGCTCGGGCTTTCCGGTGCGCCGGTCGAACTGGCGGCAGCCACGAATGTCGAGGATATCACCGCAACCCTCAACGCCGGATCACCGTTCGGGCTGGTGGTAATCGACTCGATCCAGACCATGTGGACCGAAACGATCGAAGCCGCACCGGGAACCGTGTCCCAGGTGCGCGGAGCTGCGCAATCCTTGATCCGCTACGCCAAGAACACCAACGCGGCCGTGATCCTGGTCGGTCACGTCACCAAGGATGGGCAGATCGCCGGCCCACGCGTCGTCGAACACATGGTGGATGCCGTGATGTCGTTCGACGGCGATGCGGGTCATCATTTTCGAATTCTCCGCGCCTTGAAGAACCGTTTTGGGCCGACCGATGAAATCGGGGTTTTCGAGATGACAGGTCGCGGGCTCGCCGAGGTCGCCAATCCATCCGCTTTCTTCCTGTCGGGTCGGGACGCCACGGCTCCGGGTACCGCCGTGTTCGCCGGAATGGAGGGCACGCGACCGTTGCTCGTCGAATTCCAGGCCCTCGTCGCCCCGACGTCCCTGGGAATGCCGCGTCGCGCGGTGGTCGGTTGGGACCAGAACCGTCTGGCCATGGTGATCGCAGTCCTCGAAACCCATGCCGGGGTGAGGTTGGGCCAGCACGACGTCTACCTGAACGTCGCCGGCGGGCTGAAGATCGTCGAACCCGCCGCCGACCTTGCGGCCGCGGCCGCGCTCATTTCCTCGGTGACCGGCAAGATTCTGCCGACCGACGCGGTCTTCTACGGCGAGATCGGCCTATCGGGAGCGATCCGGCCCGTCGTTCATGGCGGTTCACGGTTGAAGGAAGCCGCAAAGCTCGGCTTTGGGGTCGCCGTGGCCCCGGCCACGGGCAGCGAGGACTCGGCCGGTCTGCGCATCGATATAGCCGGCCATATCGCGGACGTGGTGGCGCGTGTTGCGGCGCTCGAGGGAGATGAAGGCAGGGCACAGGCTCGACGATTGCCGCAACGGTTGTCATCTTCACCCAGACGCGCGCCTCCCGACCGCGACTGATGCACGACCATGCCGGCCGCGAGGCGAAGCTTCCTTCGCTTTGTGTACAGCCCTGCCGAGCGTGACGTTGTCCGAGGGCTTCGTTATAACGCGCGGAGCAAAGCGGGTTCAGTGACTCGTCGAAACTTAGAACGAACACGTGCGAGGGCCGAGCCATGCCGTCCTATCTCGATCTGGCACTCCTGCTGATCGTCGCGGTGTCCGCCCTGCTGTCCATGGTCAGGGGCTTCACCCGCGAAATCCTCGCAATCGCTTCATGGGGTGCCGCGGCCATCGCGGCCTACTATCTCTACCCCCTCGTGCTTCCCTATGTGACGCCCTACGTCGCCAAGGAAACGGTGGCACGGATCGTGGCGGTCGCGGGCGTCTTCTTCGCTACGCTCATCATCGTCTCGATCGTCACGGTGAAGCTGTCGGAAGCCATTCTGGACAGCAAGGTCGGCGCCCTCGACCGAACGCTCGGCTTCCTGTTCGGCGCAGCTCGGGGTTTCCTGCTCGGCGTCGTGGCGTTCCTGTTCTTCAACTGGCTCGTGCCGGTCAACAAGCAGCCGGAATGGGTCGCAACCGCCAAATCCAAGCCGCTCTTGCAGGCGACCGGAGATGAAATCGTGGCCATGCTGCCCGAAGACCCCGAAAACACCTTCCTCAAAAGATTGAAGAAGGACAAGACTTTACCGAATGAGGATATTCCGGCCGACACGGAAACCCCGCCGAGCTCCGACCCGACACCTGACCGGAAAACCGAAGTCGCCCCCGCGCCCGCCAAGCCCGCGCCGACTCAGCAATCGGATCGCCAGAAACTCGATAACCTTCTCGGCAAAGTCGGCGCGACGTCGGGCAAGCCGAACGACAGAAAGCCTTGAGCCGGGATCCGGTGGCTTCTTTAAGCGACAGCCAGCGAGTACCATCTGCCGCGGCGAGCCCTTCGCAGTCGCGAGTCCAGCTCCGTGGCAGGCTCATCGGCATGAGGACGGAACATTGAGCGACCAGGACTCGGATTCACTTCGTGAAAAATGCGGCGTCTTCGGCATCTACGGCCACGCCGATGCAGCCGCGATCACGGCGCTCGGGCTTCACGCCCTGCAACATCGCGGACAGGAAGCGGCCGGCATCGTGGCGTTCGACGGACGCCAGTTTCAATCCGAGCGACGCCACGGACTGGTGGGAGATCACTTCTCGAAGAAGGAGACCATCGCCCGGCTGCAGGGGGCAGCGGCGATCGGTCACGTGCGCTATGCGACGACTGGGGAAACCATCCTGCGCAACGTGCAGCCACTGTTTGCCGAACTATGCGGGGGCGGCTTCGCGGTCGCGCATAACGGCAACTTCACCAATGGATTGACGCTGCGCCGCTCCCTGGTCGAGGAGGGCGCGATTTGCCAGTCGACCTCGGACACGGAGGTCATCCTTCATCTCGTCGCTCGCTCGCGCAAGCCGCGCTTCCTCGAACGGTTCATCGAGGCGCTTCGTCAGATCGAGGGCGCTTACGCCCTTGTGGCGCTGACCAACAAGAAGCTGGTCGGCGCGCGTGACCCGCTCGGCATCCGTCCGCTGGTGCTGGGTGAGCTCAACGGGCGTCACATCCTCGCATCCGAAACCTGCGCGCTCGACATCATCGGGGCGCGATACGTCCGCGACATCGAGAATGGAGAGGTCGTCGTCATCTCCGAGTCCGGCGTCGAATCCCTGAAGCCGTTTCCCCCTCAGCTGGCTCGGCCCTGCATCTTCGAATACGTCTATTTCTCCCGCCCGGACTCGGTCGTGAACGGCCGGTCCGTCTACGCGGTCCGCAAGAAAATGGGCGCCGAACTCGCGAGCGAAAGTCCTGTCGACGTCGATGTGGTGGTGCCGGTTCCCGACAGCGGCGTACCGGCCGCGCTCGGGTTCGCGCAAGCTTCAGGCCTGCCGTTTGAGCTCGGCATCATCCGCAACCACTATGTCGGACGGACCTTCATAGAGCCGAGCCAATCGATCCGCGAACTCGGCGTGCGGATGAAGCACAGCGCCAACCGCGGCGTGGTCGCAGGCAAGCGGATCGCGCTGATCGACGATTCGGTCGTGCGCGGCACGACATCGGTGAAAATCGTAAAGATGATGCGCGATGCGGGCGCCCGCGAAGTGCATTTTCGCATCGCGTGCCCGCCCATCACCCACCCGGACTATTACGGGATCGACACGCCAGAGCGGCAAAAGCTTCTCGCCGCGCAGATGGACCTTGAAGGCATGCGCGCCTATATGGGCGCCGACTCCCTCTCGTTTTTGTCGATCGACGGCATTTATCGGGCGATGGGTCATGCCAAGCGGGACAACGCGAGGCCGCAGTTCACCGATCACTGCTTCACCGGCGATTATCCGACGCGGTTGACCGACGTCCTCGCCGAGT
>JBBPYT010000098.1:0-15523 GCA_038199665.1 Hyphomicrobiales bacterium | reverse complement strand
TTGCGTTGTCCTGGCGGTGCTTGCGATGGCCTACTGGGTCTGGCCTTTCGTCGGAGCGGCGCAGTTGGCCCGTGCCGCACAGGGCGGCGACGCCCAACAGGTAATCAGCCGCGTCGACCTGCCGGCGCTTCGCCGGTCGCTGGCCCGGCAGATCGCGCTCGCCTATCTTCAGGCGACCGGACGCGCGCAAAAGATGGGTGCGTTCGGACGCAGCGTGGCCGGAGCGGCGGCGACCACCGTCGCCGACCCTTACGTTGCCGAACTGTTGACCCCGGAAAACATTACGGCCCTTCTCGGGCAAGGCAAGATCGCCCATGTGACGATCGGCGGAAGGTCGGTGGCGATCGATCGGCATCTGGCTGGCTTCACGGGCCTGCTCGATTCCAACGCCCTGACTCTGGTGACGGGATCTTATTTCGACGGCATCGCGAGCTTCGTGCTGCCGGCAAAAGGCGGTGCCGGCCGGGACGAGGACTACAGGGTCCATCTGCGTCTCGACGGTCTTACCTGGCGCTTGTCCGGAATCGACCTGCCGCCGGCGATGGTCGAGGAGATGGCCCGTTCGATCATGAGCGAGGACAAGCCGGCAACGCCCTGAGCAGCGGCCACTCACACCGGCACCCTCACGGTCGCCCTTAATCCGCCGAGCGGGCTTTCGCCGAGCTGAATGTCGCCGCCGTGCGAGCGGGCGATGTCGCGCGCGATGGCAAGGCCCAGCCCCGTGCCGCCCTGGTCCTGGTTGCGCGCCGCATCGAGACGGTAGAAGGGCCGAAACACCTGTTCGCGCTTGTCGGGCGGGATGCCGGGGCCGTCGTCGTCGACATGCACCGTGAAGAAACGTGCGTCGCGGCTCGCCTGCATATAGATGGTGTCGCCGTAGCGCTGCGCGTTGTTGATGAGGTTGGCGAGGCAGCGCTTGAAGGCATCGGGCCGCACGATGACGGCGGTTTCCCCCGCGACTTCGATGCGCGTCGCGTGGCCATGGCGTTCCGCATCGGCCTTGAGCTCGTCGAGCAGCGCACGCATGTCGGTGAGCGCCGAGCTTTCCCCGCCGTCGCCGCGCGCGAAGGCCAGATAGGCTTCGAGCATGCGGCCCATTTCGTCGATGTCCTTGTGCATGGCCTCGCTGTCCGGACCTTCGTCCAGCAGTTCGAGCGACAGCTTGAAGCGCGTCAGGACGGTGCGCAGGTCGTGGCTGACCCCGTTCAACATGGTGGTGCGCTGTTCCACCGAGCGTTCGATCCGGCGCTTCATTTCGAGGAACGCATAGCCGGCCCGCCGCACCTCGAGCGCGCCGCTCGGTCGGTAGTCGAAGAAACGGCCCTTGCCGAGGTCTTCGGCCGCCACGGCGAGTCGCAGGATGGGGCGGATCTGGTTGCGCAGGAACAGCACCGCGACCCCCAGCAGAACCGCCGAAGTGCCGACCATCCAGAGGATGAAGATGTAGGAATTCGACGCGTAAGCTGCGTTGCGGCGCGCGATCACACGCAGCACCGCGTCCTTGAGCTGGATCCGCACTTCGATGAAACTGGAACGCCCGACGGTATCGATCCAGAACGGCAGGCCGATCTGCTTGCGGATCTCGTTGGACAGCGAGCGGTCGAGCAGCAGGAAGAAGGGCTTCGGCAGCGCCGGAGGCAACCTCTGATCGGGCAGGAAATCGACGTCGAGCCCAAGCCGGTCCGAGGCAACCCGTTCCAGAACGGAATCGTTGCTGCCCGACGGCAAGCTCTTGTGCAGCTCGATCAGGGCTGAAATGTCCTGCACCAGGGCGGTGGACAGGCGAAACGTCACCGATTGCCAGTGCCGTTCCATGAAGAAATAGGCGATGACGCATTGCAGCAGCACCATCGGAATGACCAGAATCAGTAGCGCACGCGAATAGAGGCGCTTGGGCAGCCGATCGGCGATGGCTCGCGTGGCCTTCACCCACCATCGGCGGGGCCGGATGAGAGACAAGGGCGGCAGAACTCCTCGACGCCGCCGTCCGTCAGGGGTCGATAAGAAGCCGATAGCCGAGCCCTCGCACGGTCTGGAGATAGGCAGGATTGGCAGGGTCGCGCTCGATCTTGCGGCGCAGGCGATTGACCTGCACGTCGACGGTCCGCTCGTTGGCTGCCCCTCCGGTTCCGCCGAGCGCCTCGCGAGACACGGTCGCGCCGGGCGTCGCTGCCAGCAACTGCAGCATATCGCGTTCGCGATCGGTCAAGCGCACGATATCGTCCCCTTGGCGCAACTCTCCCCGATCGGACGCAAACGCAAATGGACCGAAACGCAGCACGACCGCCTCGCCGCGGGCGACGCGCGACGTTGCCCGGCGGAGAATGGAAGCAATCCGGAGCAGCAATTCGCGCGGCTCGTAAGGCTTGGCAAGGTAATCGTCGGCACCGACTTCCAGCCCCCGCACCCGATCATCGGCCTCGGTCAGGGCCGTCAGCATCAGGATCGGCACTTCCGAGGTTTTCCGAACCGTGGCGGCGAGATCGAGCCCGTTTTCCCCCGGCATCATGACGTCGAGCACGATCAGGTCGAAGGCGAAATTGCGCAAGTGCGTGTGCGCCTCCTCGGCCGCGCCGGCGAGCGTCACGCGGTAGCCGTTTCGCTGCAGGAAGCGCGACAGCAGATCACGGATACGGCGATCGTCGTCCACCAACAGAAGATGGGCCGCATCGTCGGCCAGGGGCTGAGGCTCGACTTCGATAGCGTGGCCCGGCGTCATGGTACGACCTTCCGGCGCGTGTTTAGCATGGAACCCGACCAGACGAGGTCCATTACCTTGGCGCGCTCACCCGCGTCGATCATACCGAGCAGGAATTCGACCGCATGGGCGCGAGTCCCAGCCGGCAGATCGTCGAGCGTGCGCCGGAAGCGCTCCGACTGGAGGCGCGCCAGATCGAGGGCAAGGCGGCGACCTCTGGGGGTCGGAAACAGCAGACGGCGGCGGCGATCGCTGACGCCGGCGCGGGCCTCGACGAAGTCGCCGTCGAGCAGGTCCTTCATCACGCGATTGAGACTCTGCTTGGTGATCTTCAGGATATCGAGCAGTTCGGCCACGGTCAGTCCGGGGTGACGATGCACGAAATGCAACACCCGGTGATGGGCCCGCCCGAACCGGTAGGCTTCGAGCAGTCGGTCAGCATCCCGGACGAAATCCCGATAAGCAAAGAACAACAACTCGATGAGATCGAACATCGGTGCCGGCTCCGCTACGGCTTCGCCATCGTGCTTGGCGCCGTCCGGGTCGATGATCAATGCCTGTTCGGCCAAAAGCGGCTCCCATTTCGTGATTGATTTTGCCATATCCAGAGGCGCGCGTCACGTTTCGCGCCGCCGGCAATCGTTCGCGTCGCACCGTTGAGCCGTTCCACCTATTGGTCAGCAATATTGACATATCTTGGGCGGTTGATTACTCGTCACGCTTCCGGCGGACGAGACCGGTCGCGTCCTCGGGGAGAAGAGGCAGCGGGCGCCGGGCGACGCCGTCCCGCTACCGGAACCGCGAACGGGAGCCAATCCATGCCCATCCTGCCTTTTGACCAGCGCGACGGTGTGATCTGGATGGATGGGGCGCTTGTTCCATGGAAAGAGGCCAAGCTCCACGTCCTCAGCCACGGCCTCCATTACGGGAGTTCCGTGTTCGAGGGGGAGCGTGCTTACGGCGGCAAAATCTTCAAGTCGGCCGAACATTCCGAGCGGTTCAAAAGGTCCGCGGAACTGCTCGATTTCGAGATTCCCTATTCGGTCGAGGACATCATCAGAGCCAAGGACGAGGTCGTCGCCGCCAATGGGGGGCAGGACCTTTACATCCGGCCGGTGGCCTGGCGCGGCAGCGAAATGATGGCCGTGGCGGCCCAGCACGCCACCATCCATGTCGCCATCGCGGCATGGCCTTGGCCCAGCATGTTCGACACCGAAGCCACGATGAAGGGCATCCGGCTCGACCTCGCCGAGTACCGTCGCCCAGATCCCCAGACGGCACCGAGCCGGTCCAAAGCCGCCGGTCTTTATATGATCTGCACCATTTCGAAGCACAAAGCCGAGCGGAAGGGCTATGCGGACGCGCTGATGCTCGATTGGCAGGGCCGCGTCGCCGAGTGCACCGGCGCCAACGTGTTCTTTACGCAGGGTGGCGCGCTGCACACGCCGATCGCCGATTGTTTTCTCGACGGCATCACGCGCCGCACCGTCATGGACCTCGCCCGGAGACGGGACATCGAGGTGGTCGAGCGCCGCATCATGCCGGACGAGCTTTCGAGCTTCAACGAATGTTTCATCTGCGGCACCGGCGCGGAAGTCACCCCGGTGTCCGAGATCGGCCCCTATCGGTTCAGGCCCGGCAATATGTCGCGTGCCATGATCGAGGACTATTCGGCCGAAGTTCGGGCCGCCTGAGAGCCCGCCCGAGTAAGGCCTGATCGGCAAGCGCCATGTGGACCTGAGCGTGCGCCGGCAGCATGCCCGCACGGCCCGCGATATGAAGCCGATTTGACGGATGCCGAACGGCGCCGATCGAACCGCTCTTGCCCGCCCCCGCCCGGCGAAGCCGAACGGCGCAACGATCGCTCGCTTGGACATGTCGATGCAGCGGGCTTACATTAGGCTTCCGAAAAGACCGGAGAACCGCGATGACGCCCGACGAGCGCAAGGATCCCCTCTCTCCCGGCCCCGATGCGGCCCCGGGAGCGCGGGCTCAGGCCGGCAAGGTCACGCCCGGCGTGCCGCAGGTGCGCGACCGGATCGTCGAGGCCCTGATGGAATTGGCCGCCGAGCGAGAATGGGACGACTTCGGAATCGTAGATGTTGCGGAGCGGGCCGGCGTATCGCTGGCGGATTTTCGCGATGCTTTCCCGTCCAAGGGCGCCGTGCTTGCGGCATTTTCCCGCAAAATCGACCGGATCGTGCTTGACTCGAGCGGGACGGCTCTGGCCGACGAAGCAGCGCGCGAGCGCCTCTTCGACGTGCTGATGCGGCGGCTCGATGTGCTCGGACCTTACCGGCTCGCGCTGCAGAGCGTTGCGGATTGGGTCAGGCGCGAGCCTTTGTCCGCCGCCGCGCTCAACGGCGTCGTCACGAACTCCATGCGCTTCATGCTGGCGGCTGCGGGCATCGAGGCCGAGGGCGGAACGGGCGCTATCAAGCTGCAGGGGCTAGTCCTTGCCTGGGCGCGCGTGCTTGACGTGTGGTTCGAGGACGACGATCCAGGTCTGGCCCGCACCATGGCGGCGCTCGACAAGGAGCTTGCCCGCGGGGAAACCTGGGTTGCGCGGGTCGAGGATCTCGATCGGCTCATCTCGCCGTTGCGGCTGCTCGGTCGGGCGCTCGTCGATTCGCGCCGACGCCGGCGGGACCGGCGTCCGCGGCTGCGTCCGGATCCGAGCGAAGCGCGCGATGCCGACACGGCCCTCTGAGCCGTGGCGAGCCACCAGCGCCCCGGCGGGGAAACGATTACCTTTGGCGATTTCCTGAAGGTGGACGTGCGCGTCGGTACGGTGGTGAAGGCGGAGACGTTTCCGCAAGCCCGCAAAGCCGCCTACAGGCTTCGGATCGATTTCGGCGAGGAGATCGGGGTCAAGACGTCGTCGGCCCAGGTGACGCAGCATTACGCGCCGGACACCCTGGTAGGGCGTCAGGTCGCGGCAGTGGTGAACTTTGAGCCGCGCCAGATCGGCCCGTTTGTGTCAGAAGTGCTGACCTTGGGCTTCCCGGACGAAAGCGGGGCGGTGGTGCTGGTCGGTCCGACCAAACCCGTTCCGAACGGCAGGCGCTTGTTCTGACTTTCGGCTGCGCTGCGCCGACGACGCGATCCCGGCGAAACGGCGACTGCCTTGACGCTGCATCGTGTGTTCCGATAGAGACCGCGGCGCGTTTTCCTTCCGGAACTCAGCATTTCGTTCACGGAGTCAGGATGCGCAATCCGAGCGCCCTCCATTCGGTCGAGGGACACTGAATGTCTTTGCAGCCCAGCGCTCGTGATTGGCGGCTCGCCTCGGCGGATTTCGTCCGCTGTTTCGCCGGCTGGCACATTTGGGCCTTACTGGGCGTCAGCGACGTTCGGCAGCGCTATAAGCGCTCGCGCTTCGGCCAGTTCTGGATCACCTTCAGCATGGGCATTTTCGTCGCCGGTATCGGGGTCGTCTACGGCGGGCTGTTCCACAACGACATTCGCACCTACATTCCGTATCTCGCGGTCAACATGACCGTCTGGAGCCTGATTTCCGGCATCATGAGCGACGGAACGATGACCTACATCGAAGCGTCGAACTACCTGAAGCAGGAAGCCTTGCCCAAGACCGCTTTCGTGATGCGAATTCTGGTCCGCAATCTCGTCGCCTTCGCCCACAACCTCATCATCATCCCGATCGTCTACATCCTGTTCTGGGTCACCCCGAGCCCGGTGGCGTTGCTGGCCATACCCGGGCTGTTCCTCATCCTGATCGGAACGTTCTTGTCGACTTTGGCTCTCGGCATTCTATGCACCCGGTTCCGTGACCTTCCGCAGATCGTGAGCAATCTGATGCAGCTCGCCTTCTTCGTGACGCCGGTCATGTGGCATATCGAACAACTGGGGGATCGCGGGCAATACATTCTGACATTCAACCCGTTCGCGTCGTTCCTTCGCATCGTGTCGGAACCGATGCAGGGTCACATCCCTGAACTGTCCGCTTACGTGAGTGTGTTGGTCTACCTTGCGCTCCTTTTCCTCGTGTCCTGGCCGTTGTTCGCGCGCTTCCGTGCCCGGATCGTTTATTGGCTTTGAACGGGGAACCCCTTTGGCTTCCATCGAACTTGTCGATGCTTCGGTTGACATTCCGATCTACAATTCGCGCGGGCGATCGCTGAAAACGACGTTGCTGCGCCGTGTGGGGGGGCAGGTCGAAGCCGATGGTCGCGACAACGTCAAGGTCAGGGCGTTGCGACAGATCAACCTTTCGCTCAGGCCAGGTGATCGGCTCGCGCTCATCGGCCATAACGGCGCGGGCAAGTCGACATTGCTTCGGGTGTTCTCCGGGTCATACGAGCCATCGAGCGGCAGTGCGGAAATTCGTGGTACCGTGTCGTCCTTGATCGATATGATGATGGGAATGGACCCCGAACTGACGGGGGCCGACAACATCATTCTGCGCGGCGTTTTCGTTGGGATGTCGCTCAAGCAAGCGCGACTGGCCATTCCCGAAATCGCCGATTTTTCGGAACTCGGTCCCTACCTCCATCTGCCGATGCGGACCTATTCGAGCGGTATGCTCATGCGGCTCGCCTTCGCGATCTCGACCACGCGGTTTCCCGATATTCTGCTGTTCGATGAAATGATCAGCTTCGGCGACGCCGCCTTCTCGAACAAGGCGCGCTCGAGGGTGGAGGCCATGTTGGGGAAGGCCAGCATTCTGGCGCTCGCGTCGCACGATCTGGGCGCTCTCAAAACCTATTGCAATCGCGCCATCATGCTTCAACAGGGGATGATCGTCTCCGAAGGCAAGGTCGAAGAGGTTTGGGACCGCTATGTGAATGTGCAGCGCGAGAGCGCCTAGCGCGCGGATTCGGAACAGCCTAGTGCATCGCTGGTAGGATCGCACGAGAGGTCCGCCGCATCGTCGCGCCATCGATCGGCCGACGTGCATCGGCACGGCGCCGACCTGCCGGCGGTCGCGCTGGTCCGGGTGGAGCTTGGGAAACGCGCTCGATGATGAATCTCAGCTTCAACAAGGGTCGCGTTCTCGTCATCGGCGACGTGATGCTGGACAGGTATGTGCATGGCAGTGCGGACCGGCTGTCGCCCGAGGCGCCTGTGCCGGTGCTGAGATGGGCCGCCGACCAGAAGGTGCCGGGCGGGGCCGCCAACGTTGCGGCCAATATTGCGGCCCTGGGCGGGCATGTCGGCGTCGTCGGCGTGGTAGGCGAGGACGAGGGCGGCGCGGAGCTCAAGGCGGCGCTCGCCTCCTTCGGCGAAAGGATCAGCGCGGTTTTTCTGACCGACGAGCGACGTCCCACGACGGTCAAGCTCCGGCTTGTCGCCGGAGGCCAGCAGCTCCTGCGGCTCGACCGGGAGGATGCGCGCCCAATGCATCCGACGATGGAGGAGCGCCTGATCGACCTTGTCGCCGCACAGATCGAACTCGCCGACGTCGTCGTCCTGTCGGACTATCGCAAAGGCCTGCTGACCGACAGGCTCATCCGACATGCGATCGACCTTTGTCGCGCCTCGAGCCGGATGCTGATTGTCGACCCTAAGCGGCGGCAATTCGACATCTACCGCGGCGCCCACGTCGTGACGCCGAACCGGCGCGAACTCAGAGAGGCCACCGGGTTGCCGGTGGAAACCGACGGCGAGGTCGAAGCGGCGGCCAATGTTGCGGCCGAGGCGACCGGTGCCGCAATTCTCGTCACCCGTTCGGAAAAGGGCATGTCCCTTGTCAGAACGGGTCAGGCGCCCGTCCATCTCCGGACCACGGCGCGCGAAGTTTTCGACGTCTCCGGAGCGGGCGATACCGTCGTGGCGGCCTTAGCACTGGCGCTGGCGGGCGGAACCTCCCTTGCGCAAGCGATGCGCATTGCCAACGCCAGCGCAGGCGTGGTCGTGCGCAAGCATGGGACGGCGACGCTGAGCCTCGCCGAGCTGGACAGAGCGCTCAAGGCGGAGGGGTCGCATGCCACTCAGGCGGCGGAAGTCACCGACTTGTCTTCGGCGGTGCGATTGCGTCAGACTTGGCGCGATCAGGCCCTGGTTGTGGGTTTCACCAATGGCTGTTTCGATATCCTCCATCCCGGGCATATCCGCCTTCTCGAAGAGGCAGCTCGACATTGCGACAGACTGATCGTCGCCCTGAACAGCGACGCGTCGGTACGCAGGATCAAGGGCGCGTCTCGTCCGATTCAGGACGAGCTCGCGCGTGCCCGCGTCATGGGCGCGATTTCGTTCGTCGACACCGTCATCATCTTCGACGAGGATACGCCGCAAGAGGTCATTCAAAGGCTGCAGCCGGACGTTCTGGTGAAGGGCGCGGACTATCGGGAAGATCAGGTCGTGGGCGCCGAAATCGTCAAGGCCGCCGGCGGCCGGGTCCTTCTGGTCGACCTCGCGGACGGGCACTCGACGACGCGGCTCGTCGCTTGGTCGGGCCTTTGACAATGTACGAACGGCACTCGTCGGGCGGGTATGTCGGCGCGCCTTGCTCGCGCCAGCCTTGCAACCTCTTTCGAGTCAACGAAGTTCATGATCGAACCCCGACGGACTCTCTCATGATCCTGGCAAGAAAACTGCAATCGGCAGTCCGGCTTTACCGTCGCGGCGGTCTGTCGACGGTTGCCGAATTGGTCTGGGACCAGTCGCGGGGCTATTTGGAAGCCAATGCGATCTTGCCGTGTAGCGTCAAACGGCAGGCCGCGCTGATGACCCGCGTCTTCAACGAACGCGCGGAATATTCCTTTCTGGCGTTCGACCAAGCCGACGCGCGCCTCTGCCGGCCATTGCTCCTGCTTCCCTATCTGCGGCGTCAATTCTTCGACGTCTGCGAATGCCCGATGGCGCCCGGGGAGTTGCCGGCGGCAGAGATCGCGATCCATGCGGACAGTCTGTTCCGTCGATGGGAGTTTCAGCGGCTCGATGCGTTGCTTCCGGAATGGCGGCGTCAGCTGGCCGGAACCAAGTTCGCACCTTTTCTGGAGCAACTCGGCCGGCGAGTCGCGCTGCGTCTCGGGCGCTTGGCCGAGGCCGCGGCGGGACTGGCGCCTTCGGGCGGCGACGTTGGCGAGTGTCGGCTTCGCGCCGAGATCCTCGATGCGCAGGGCCGAATGGCGGAGGCCACGCAGGCATTCACACAGGCAGTCCATCGCCAAGCCGATGATCCGCTGGTCCGGCTGAACTTCGCCTTCCACTTGCTCAAGCGCGGCAGGCTGTTGGAGGGACTGGAAAATTGGGGTCTCGCCGATCGACTGAGGGGATCCTACCCACTCCAGAAGCGACGGCGGCAGTGGGCGGGCGAGAACCTCGAAGGTCGCTCGCTGCTCGTCATTTTCGAGCACGGATTCGGCGATATGATCCAGTTCTCGCGCTTCCTCCTTCCCTTAAGGAAAACCCATCCCGGGGCTCGGATCGTGGGGCGGGTGCCCGGTCCGCTGGTTGGGTTGCTGGCGCGGTCCTTCCCGGACGTGAGTTTTGTGGCGGCCGAAGGCGAGGAGCCGCCCTACGACTTCTACGTGCCATCGCTCCAGCTAGCCCTCGTCCTCGAGGCAGACAGCCTTGAGCCGACGACCGGCTATTTGACACTCCAGGGCCCCGCATCGGCGGTTGGCGAGCGGCACGGCGCCACGGCGAGGAACCGCGTCGGCATATGCTGGCGCGGGCATCCCCGCGAATATGAACTCACGCGGTCGATCCCTATTGAAAGCTTTTCCCAAGTGTTAAGCCGCGGAGACACGGACTTCGTCGTCCTGCTGAACAAGCTGACTCCGGAAGAGGATGCTTTTCTCGAGGGCTTCGGCAATGTCCTGCGCCCCGCGATCAGGGACTTCGCCGACTTGGCCTCGCTCGTGGCGGACTGCGACCTGGTGATCTCGGTGGACACGGCGGTCGCTCACGTGGCGGGGGCGGGGGGCAAGGCGGCGCTGCTTCTGTCGCGCCCCGATTCGTGCTGGCGTTGGGGATATGCGGGTTCGCGATCCCAGTGGTATTCCACCGTCGAGGTCCTAAGGCATCCCGGCGACCTGGATTGGGATGTCGTACTGGCCGAGGCCCGGCGACGGGTGCAGGAACGCCTGTGTCCCGTTCCGGCAGCGGCGCTCGACGCCTGACGCGAGCATTGTGCCGCCGATGATGTTACGGATGGGCTCCGTGACGCCCGCAAGAGAGTCCATGCAAGGCCGCTTCGATCAGACGCCGGACGGGCCGTGGCGCGTCGGCGACAGCTTTCACGTCATCTTCGACACCGAACATCTTGCCGGACAGGCTTGGGCTGCGGCCGTGGACCTGGCCTCGCGGCTCGATCGGGCGGGCCTTCCGGTCTCCCGCTTTTCCCTGACCGGCGCCCCCTCGAGCCCCCCGAACCGGCGGCCCGAGTGGCCCTTCGGCTTCCCGGCCGAGGCATCGGGCAACGCCGGCGCCGCTCTGCGTATGGCGATCGAAGCCCAAGCCGACTGCTTGGTCGTCGACGGAACCCTCGACCTCGACGCGGCCGTCCTGTGGGAGATGCGCCGCGTTGCCGAAACCGACCCGATGATCGCCGGGGTATCGCCCCGGTTCGATCGCGACGCGCTCTGCACCTTTCCGGATGACGCTCCCGACTCGAACTCCGCAAACCCGGAAAACCGCTGGTCAGCCGGGATCCTGCGGACCTTCTTTCCGCCCGTAACCTACGCTCCCCTGCCGGACGGCCGCTGCCTTTACCTGAAAGGCTCCGTTCTGACGCAGTTCCGGCCCGACATACGAGTCGGCGACATGGATTGGGACCGTTATGCGCTTTGGATCAATCGCTATGGCTTTCGCATGGCCGTGGCCAACCACGCCGCGGCGCGCCTGGCGCCCGGGAGCGCCGCCAAGCGCTACGGCAATGCGGCGTCCCGCAGCACCCGATTGGAAAAAGCCTATCCGGGGACTCGAAACGCGGTGGCGTCCTTCCTGAGCGGGACCCCTCGCGTCGTCGAGCGGCTGCTCGCCGGTCTCGTTCCGAACAGCGCAGGCCGACGCGAGGTCGCCTTCGACCTTACCCATGTAGGCTCGCACCACTCTGGCACGGCCGAACTCGCCCGCGCGCTGATCCGGCGCGCTGCGGCATCCTCGAGCGGAAATTGGGAGATTTACGTCGTCGCGCCGCTTGCCACCTACGAGTTCCATTTCGCGGACGCGCCGGTGCCACCCAAGCGAATCGACCCCGACGATCTCCGAGTGTTCGCCGCCTTCATTCGTATAGGCCAGCCGTTCAGTTGGAAGGAGCTCGACCATGCGGTCCGGCGGGCGCCTGCCATCGTGTTCTTCATGCTGGATACGATCGGGCTCGACTGCATCCGCCTCGCGCCCGATGAACTGGACGCGCTTTGGCGCTTCACTCTCGCCGAATCCGACGGGCTGCTGTTCAACAGCGCTTTCACGCAACGACAGTTCGAACGCCGGTTCGGCTTGCGAAGCGATCTTCCGAAACGCCCGTCCCTGCACTCTTTGAGGCTGGAGGAATACGGCGACGCGCCTTCGATGCAGACCCAGGGCGAGAGCGTTCTGATTCTCGGCAACAGCTTCGCGCACAAATATGTCGAGGAGGCAGCGCGACTGCTCGCCGCCGCCCATCCCCACCGGTCGATCGTAGCGCTCGGCCCAAGTCCGGGCGCGATCGCCGACGTCGTCAGCTACACGTCCGGGAGCCTCGACCACAAGGCTATGTCCGACCTGTACAGACGCGCCCGCATCGTTGTTTACCCTTCGGTTTACGAAGGCTTCGGATTTCCGCTGCTCGAAGCTCTGGCGCATCGCAGGCCCGTGCTGGTTCGAGCCCTTGCGCCCTTTGCCGAAATCCTGCACGGCCTTCCCGAGGCCGCCAACGTCCACGTGTTCGACACGGATGCCGAGCTCGTCCGGTTGGTCGGCAGCGAGCTGGGCTGGACGGACCAGCGCCGCGACGTAACGGCACGCGACTGGGAGGATTGCACCCTTGACCTTCTGCAGATCCTGGACGAAGCGCTGGGCGGCATAAGCTATCAACGTGTCTTGCGGCGGGTGGACTTCATGCGTGGCCGAATGGAATGGATCCGCAGCAAGCGATTTCGCGCCGCCGGACTGGCGGATGACGAGGGGTGGAGCGACGACGTCGAAAGACTTGCCGGCCTGGCGGGTCGGATCGCGCAGGATATCGTGCTGAAGTTGGCACGTGTGCCGGGAAGCGGAGTCGTTCTCCGCCTGGCGAACAGGGTGGCGAGGCGCGCCGCAGCGCGATGATCGTGCTCCTGCGATCGAAAGGCGAGTCTTGCGCAACACGACGCCACTGATCCGGGCCGCCGTGCGCCTCGGTTGGGCGCACATGCGGGAGACCCTGCGACCCAGCCTCGAAACGGGGCCGATGATCGCGATCTGTCATTGCCATCATCCCGATCTGGTGCCGGAACTCGCCTGGGCTTTGCGCCGGTTGCCGGCCGGCGCCACGCTCCACGTCACCTCGAGTCGAAGCGACGTTTTCGAGCGCTGGAACGGGCTGCGACGCCGGCCTGCAGTAGAAACCGTGTTCCACGACGTCGAGAATCGCGGCCGCGATCTTCGTCCCTTCTTCGAGGTCGCAGGTAAACTGTCCGTAGCGCCTGAAACGCTGGTTCTAAAGATCCACGGCAAGAAGAGCAGCTATTCTGCTCGCGGCGAGCGTTGGCGGCGAGATTTGCTGGCCGGGCTTTTGCCCGGGCGGTCCGCCCTCGGGAGGGTGGCGGCTCGCTTTCGCGAGGATCCCCGACTTGGACTGCTCGGGGCACCGCGATCGTTTATCAGCCATCCGGTCTATTGGGGGCAGAACCGGAACAATGTGGAGCGCCTCATGGCGGGGATGTGCGGGGTCACGCCGGAAGAACGCGATCTCGGGTTCTTTGCGGGATCCATGTTCTGGCTTCGCGGCGCACTTCTGCTCGACTTGCTGCCGCACATCGATCTCGGTGCCTTTGAGCCCGAACCTCTGCCCCAGGATGGCACCTACGCGCACGCGATCGAGCGCGTCATCCCCATGGCGGCCCGGCGGATGGGATGGCGGATGGGCGAGATCGGCAGCGATGCCGTCCTCGATCCCGACGCGGTGCGCCAGCGAAAGGTCGCCTATCTTTGATCTCCCGCAAACTCCGGCCGCGCGCGACGCCGCTCGACCGGATGTTCGCAGCGGTTTCATCGCCAAGCCGATCGGCCCGTGGACCAGCGATGAAGAGCCAGAAGCGCTTGGTCGTTGCAGGTGGGGCACGCTGAGCCTATATGTCTCGAATCCCCTTCATGATTGTAGGACGACGCCGGGCTCCGGCCTTTCATCGGGTTACTTGTCTGGTGAGGCAGCCGCGCGGGCCCACCGGCCGGCCAGGAGATAACTAATGAGCAACGCACCTTTGATGCCCAAGGCGACCGCTGTCTGGCTGGTCGAGAACACCTCGCTGACGTTCGAGCAGATTGCGGATTTCTGCAAGCTGCACCCGCTCGAGGTGAAGGGTATCGCCGACGGAGAGGTGGCGACCGGCATCAAGGGGCACGACCCGATCACGTCGGGACAGCTCGCGCGCGAAGAGATCGCCGCAGGGGAGGAGAACAAGGACCATCAACTGAAGCTGGCCGTGTCGAAGGTGCGTCTGCCCCCGCCGAAGAAGACCAGAGGGCCACGCTACACGCCTCTGTCACGGCGCCAGGATCGCCCCAACGCCATCCTGTGGCTGGTGCGCAACCACCCGGAGCTTAAGGACGCTCAGATCATGCGGCTGGTCGGGACCACCAAGACCACCCTGCAGGCCATCCGCGACCGGACGCACTGGAATTCGAGCAGCTTGGCGCCCATGGATCCGGTGACGCTCGGACTCTGTTCGCAGATCGATCTCGACTTCGAAGTCAACCGGGCCGCGAAGGACAGGCCGGCAGGCACGGAAGACCGCGGCCAGACGCTCGTTTCGGCCGAGGTGACGACGGCGCGCCCTGCCCCGCTGCCGTCCACCCAGGCCGAAGTCTTCGGAGCCCCGCCGAAGTCCAGCCACGAGGAGGAGGAGGACATCGACGTCAACTCGGTCTTTTCCAAGCTGAAGGAGCGCAGGCAGCCCTGAGCCGGCCTCTCAGCTCATTCGGCTTGAGTCGCGCCCGCGCGGAGCCGAGACACGACCTCGGCCATATCGGGCGGCAGCGGGCTTTCGAAGCGGACCATTGCGCCGCTGACCGGATGTTCGAAGCCGAGCACGGCGGCGTGGAGTCCCTGCCGGCCGAGCGCCTGAACAGCGAGTCTGGCGTGATCGTCGAGCTGCAGAGCCTTGGTTCGGAATCCCGCTCCGTACACCGGGTCGCCGATCAACGGATGGCCGATTTCGGCCATATGAACGCGAATCTGGTGGGTGCGGCCCGTTTCAAGGCGGCACCGCACCAGAGTTGCGGAGCGGCCCAGGCTTTCTTCCACGACCCATCGGGTCACCGCGCGCCGACCTTTGTCCGCCGGCCGAACCGCCACCCTGTCGCGATGGGTTGGGTGACGGCCGAGCGGCGCGTCGATGGTTCCGCTTTGGCGACCGGGCACATTCCAGGCCAACGCCAGATATTCGCGAACGAGTGAACCCGATCGTCCATGATCGGCGAACGTGGATGCCAGACCCCGGTGCGCCTGGTCCGATTTGGCCACCACCATGAGCCCCGTCGTGTCCTTGTCGAGCCGATGCACGATGCCTGGCCGGCGTATGCCGCCGATCCCCGACAGGCTTTGGCCGCAATGGGCCAGGAGGGCGTTGACCAGGGTGCCTGACGCATGGCCCGCGGCCGGGTGGACCACGAGCCCGGCCGGCTTGTCGAGGATCAGCAGGTCGTCGTCTTCGAAGCGGACATTCAGCGGGATCT
>JBBPYT010000097.1:0-10441 GCA_038199665.1 Hyphomicrobiales bacterium | reverse complement strand
CTCCGTTTGCATGGCGCGGTCGAGGTGATGATCTCCGGCCTGAACGACATGGGTTCCGCGGCCAGCGACGGAACAGTGCCCGAGCACCAAGCTAGGACCAGAGCGAAAATCGCGAAGCCGGATTGCAAAAGCGCCAGGAGCGCCTTGGACATGAGACGCTTGGTGGGCGGTGACGGGTTCGAACCGCCGACCCTCTCGGTGTAAACGAGATGCTCTACCGGCTGAGCTAACCGCCCGAACGAAGTCGCTGGCTTTGAACATAGGCGCATGCTGTCGGTGCTTTCTAAGGGCCGATGATGTCGCGCGCAAGAGACGGACGAGCGCGTAGCACGATCGAAACTATCCCCGAGCCGCCGCTCCGGCCCATGCACAGTAAACGCGACCCAAAGGGATAAATTCAAGACAATATTGTGCCGCGACCTGGCTCAGGGGAGCAGATTGGCGTTCAGCCGACACGATACGCCCAAATCTGTGGCATTGCTTCTGTTGGTCTTGAGGAGTCGGGCGGCGCTTTGCGTGCGCGCCCCTGCGGGGCTCGCGAGCGCCCCGGTCACGAGGAAGCGGCTCCTATTTGCCAGCGTAGGGGATCCACCCTCAGTCGAATGAGCCGCAGTCCTTCAAGGTCTGCGGCCCATGGCTTTTTCGAGGGATCAGTGAGCGATCAGGCCCGCTGCGTCGTCGTCCGCGGGCGGTAGCGTCGGTTTGGTTGGGCTCAGTTCCTCATCCCATTGGATGGGGGTCGGCTGCCGAACCAGAGCGTGTCTCAGCACCTCATCCATGCGGGACACCGGCACGATTTCCAAGGCGTTCTTCAAGGCATTCGGAATCTCGGCAAGGTCCTTCGCATTTTCCTCGGGGATAAGAACCTTTTTCAAGCCGCCGCGCAGCGCAGCCAAAAGCTTCTCCTTAAGGCCGCCGATCGGCAGAACCCGCCCGCGCAGTGTGATCTCTCCGGTCATGGCGATATCGCGGCGAATCGGGATGCCGGTCATGACCGAAACGATGGTCGTCGCCATAGCCACACCCGCGGAAGGTCCGTCCTTGGGGGTTGCCCCTTCGGGGACGTGAACATGGATGTCGCGCCGATCGAAGAGCGGCGGCTCCAGCCCGAAATCCACCGCCCGGGACCGCACATAGGAGGCTGCAGCAGAGATTGATTCCTTCATGACGTCGCGAAGGTTGCCGGTCACGGTCATCCTTCCTTTGCCGGGCAGGACAACGGCTTCGATCGTCAGCAACTCTCCGCCGACTTCCGTCCATGCCAGTCCGGTCACGACAGCGACCTGGTCCTCAGTCTCGGCTTCGCCATATCGGAACTTCGGAACGCCGAGGTAATCGCCTAGGTTTCCGGCAGTAACCGCAACGCTCTTCGTGGCTGAGGTCAGGATCTCCTTCACCGCTTTGCGATGAAGGTTGGAGATCTCCCGCTCAAGGTTGCGCACCCCGGCTTCCCGCGTATAGCGGCGGATCAGCAGGAGCAGGCCTCCATCGTCGATCGACCACTCCTCTTTCGCCAGGCCATGCTTGATCAGAGCAGCGGGGATCAAATGAGTCCGCGCGATCTCGGTCTTCTCGTCCTCGGTGTAGCCGGCTATCCGAATGATTTCCATTCGGTCCATCAGCGGCGGCGGGATGTTCAACGTATTGGCCGTTGTCACGAACATGACGCTCGACAGATCATAGTCTACTTCGAGGTAATGGTCGTTGAAGGTCGAGTTCTGCTCCGGGTCCAGAACCTCCAGCAGCGCGGACGAGGGATCGCCGCGGAAATCCTGACCCATCTTGTCCACCTCGTCCAGGAGGAACAAGGGATTGGACGTCTTCGCTTTCCGCATGGACTGAATGATCTTGCCGGGTAACGAACCGATATAGGTTCGCCGGTGCCCGCGGATCTCCGCTTCGTCTCGCACACCGCCGAGCGAAATGCGCACGAATTCCCGGCCAGTGGCCTTGGCGATCGATTTGCCGAGCGACGTCTTGCCCACGCCGGGCGGGCCCACGAGGCAAAGGATGGGGCCGGTGAGCTTATTGGCCCGACTCTGAACAGCCAGATACTCGACGATCCGCTCCTTGACCTTATCGAGACCGTAATGGTCCGAGTTCAAGGTCGACTCGGCCAGGGCCAAGTCGCGTCTCACCTTCGACTTCTTGTTCCAAGGGATCGACAGCAGCCAGTCGAGGTAGTTGCGGACGACGGTGGCTTCCGCCGACATGGGCGACATCTGCCTGAGCTTCTTGAATTCGGCCTGCGCCTTTTCGCGAGCCTCCTTGGAAAGCTTGGTGTCCTTGATCCTCTGCTCGAGTTCGGAAAGGTCGTCTTTTCCGTCCTCGTCCCCGAGTTCCTTCTGGATCGCCTTCATCTGCTCGTTGAGGTAGTATTCGCGCTGCGTCTTCTCCATCTGGCGTTTGACGCGTGTCCGGATACGCTTTTCCACTTGCAGCACCGAGATCTCGCTCTCCATCAGGCCGAGGCACTTTTCCAGCCGAGCCGTAACGGACGTCATCTCGAGGATCGCCTGCTTGTCGGCAATCTTGACGGCCAAGTGGGACGCAACCGTATCGGCCAGTTTGGCGTAGTCGCTGATCTGTCCGACGGCGGCGACCACCTCGGGAGAGATCTTCTTGTTCAGTTTGACGTAGCTTTCGAACTCGCTCACGACGGAGCGAGCCAAAGCCTCCACCTCGACCCGATCGAGAGAATCATCGGCAACGACTTCGGCGTCCGCCTCATAGAACTCGTCCGTACGGACATAGTTGGTGACGCGCGCGCGTCGCGAGCCCTCGACCAGAACTTTGACGGTGCCGTCCGGCAGCTTGAGCAACTGCAGCACCGAAGCAAGCGTTCCCATATCGAAAATGGCATCCGTCGTCGGATCGTCGTCCGTTGCATTCACCTGGGTGGCGAGCAGGATGAATTTGTCCGCCTTCATCACCTCTTCGAGCGCCCGGATCGACTTTTCGCGACCGACGAAAAGCGGCACGATCATGTGCGGAAAAACGACGATGTCACGAAGCGGCAGCACCGGATAAGTGTCCATCGTGCCGGGCGCAACGGGCGAACGTTTCTGGCTGGTCATGGTGCATCCTGTATCAATAAGGGTTCGCACGCGCTTCCACGGAAGCCGCCTGCGAAACTGAGCTACGTCGCACTTCGGAACGGACCGTTCCTCATAAGCTACAATAGCTGTCGAAAGGCCCCGAGAGCACCTTTCGGCCAAGCGTCGAATGCCACGCGGCACCCAGGGTTCCGCGCCGGCGTCCTTGTTCCCAAATGGCGGTCACATGACCGTCATTCAAGGCGAAGCGGGGCCCCGGGCGCGCATCATGCGCTGACGCCGCTCTTCTCGGCTCCGCGTTCGGAGTAGATGTAAAGCGGTCGCGCTTTGCCTTCGACCACTTCAGGACCGATCACGACCTGTTCGACCCCATCAAGTCCAGGCAGGTCGAACATCGTATCGAGCAGAATGCCCTCCATGATGGATCGCAGCCCGCGCGCGCCCGTGCGACGCTCGATCGCCTTCTTGGCGACCACGGTCAGAGCCTCGTCCTTGAAGGTCAGTTCCGTGCTCTCCATTTCGAACAGCCGCTGGTACTGTTTGACCAGGGCGTTCTTCGGTTCGGTCAGGATCTTCTTCAAAGCCTCTTCGTCGAGATCTTCGAGCGTGGCGATCACCGGCAACCGGCCGACGAATTCGGGGATGAGCCCGAATTTGAGCAGATCCTCGGGCTCGACCTTGCGGAAGATTTCGCCCGTCCGGCGATCGTCGGGTGCCTGCACTTTGGCCGCGAACCCGATGGACGTGCCTTTGCCTCGCGCCGATATGATGCGTTCCAGACCGGCGAAAGCACCGCCGCAGATGAACAGGATATTGGTCGTATCCACCTGCAGGAACTCCTGCTGCGGATGCTTGCGACCGCCCTGAGGAGGCACCGATGCGACCGTGCCCTCCATGATCTTGAGCAAGGCCTGTTGCACGCCCTCGCCGGACACGTCGCGGGTGATGGACGGATTGTCGCTCTTGCGTGAGATCTTGTCGATCTCGTCGATGTAGACGATGCCCCGTTGCGCACGCTCGACATTGTAGTCGGATGCCTGGAGGAGTTTCAGGATGATGTTTTCGACGTCCTCGCCGACGTAGCCGGCTTCGGTGAGCGTCGTCGCGTCGGCCATGGTAAACGGCACGTCGAGAATCCGCGCCAGAGTCTGGGCGAGCAGCGTTTTGCCGGATCCGGTCGGTCCGATCAGCAGGATATTGGATTTCGCCAGCTCCACGTCGTTATGTTTCGCTGCGTGATTCAGCCGCTTGTAATGATTGTGAACAGCAACCGATAGGACACGCTTCGCCTGCGGTTGACCGATCACATAATCGTCGAGAACCTTGCAGATTTCCCGCGGGGTGGGGATGCCATCGCGACGATTCACCAGAGAGGATTTGTTTTCCTCCCGGATGATGTCCATGCACAGCTCAACGCATTCGTCGCAGATGAAGACCGTCGGACCCGCGATCAGCTTACGCACCTCGTGCTGGCTCTTGCCGCAGAAGGAGCAATAGAGCGTGTTCTTCGAGTCGCTGCCGCCGGCTTTGCTCATTGAAGTCTCCATACAGACCCGGCTCGCGCAAGGCGCGTTTCGAATCATCTTAACAATCTAATCGCGGCAAACTAACGAAAAGTAGCCGCCGCGACATTCGGCGCCGCTCATCCTCAAGGCCTCAAGCCCTTCGAACTCGCCCCCGTGGGCTCGGCGACTCGCCAAGGGGGGAGTCGCAATCGGCCATCCTGCCTGCAAGATCAACCGACCGCCGAAGTGACCGGTGAGACCCCACCGCAACACTCCCGCCCTCGGGCCCCCCTCGGCCGCGTGCCGGCGCCAGACCAAGCGCGGGCCTATTTGCTGTCCTGCGGTTCCTCGACTCGCCTCGCCTCGACCCGGTCGACGATGCCGAATGACGCCGCTTCGTCGGCCGTCATGAAGTGGTCGCGATCGAGCGTGCTTTCAATCGTGTCGTAGTCCTTGCCCGTATGGTGGACATAGATATCGTTAAGCCGCCTCTTGATTTTCATAATGTCTTCGGCATGGCGAAGGATGTCCGACGCCTGGCCCTGGAACCCACCCGAGGGCTGATGCACCATGACCCGCGCATTAGGAAGCGCGAACCGCAGGCCGGGTTCACCTGAGGCGAGCAGGAGCGAACCCATGGACGCGGCCTGCCCAACACAGAGGGTCGAAACCTTCGGCCGGATGAACTGCATCGTGTCATAGATGGCGAGGCCCGCAGTAACCACGCCACCGGGTGAGTTGATGTAAAGCGAGATTTCCTTTTTCGGATTCTCCGCCTCCAGGAACAGAAGCTGCGCGATGATCACCGACGCCATGTGGTCTTCGACCGGGCCGGTGAGGAAGATGATACGCTCCCGAAGCAGACGGGAATAGATGTCGAACCCGCGCTCGCCCCGACTGGTGTTTTCGATCACCTGCGGAATGAGATAGTTCGCGTATATCTCTTGGGGATCCTTCATCTAACTTCCTCGAACTGTCGCCTGCGGCCCTGCGCCCATGAATCGAATATAAGCCGTGAACGGTCCCGCGCAATGACGGCAAAGCCGGCCGAGGGACGGAGGCGCGCCTCTGTTCTGGCCGCCTGCCGATACTTGCGCCACAACCGATCGCGCCCCACCGGGCGGACGACCGATACACGCTCAGCCATCTTCGCCCCCGGTGGCCGCATCCTCGTCGGCTGCAGGCTCGCCTTCAATCGACGCTCCCGGAAATTCGCCGCCACCCGAGGGCCGGACGTCCTCTTCGTCCTGAACCTTGAACAATTCATCCTTCGGTACCACCCGGTCCGTGACATTGGCCTGCGAGACGATCAGGTCGACCACCTTGTCTTCGAACAGGGGCGCCTTGATCTGGCTCAGGGCCTGCGGGTTCTTGCGGTAGTATTCCCAGACTTTCTGTTCCTGTCCGGGATATTGCCGAACTACATCGACCAGCGCGCGCCCGACCTCGTTGTCGTCCACCTTGACGCCCGCCTTCTCACCCACCTCGGCCAGCACGAGGCCCAGCCGGACCCGGCGTTCGGCGATCCTGCGGTATTCCGATCGCGCATCGTCCTCCGTGGTCTTTTCGTCCGCGAATGTCCGGCCTGATCGTTTCTGCTCTTCGGCGATCTGCCGCCAGATGTTGTCGAACTCCTGCGCGACCAGTCCTTCCGGCAGTTCGAAGTCGTACTTCTTGTCGAGCGCGTCGAGGAGAACGCGCTTGAGCCTGTCGCGCGACGCCCTGGCCAGGTCCTCCCTCATCTTTTCGCGGATCGCGCCTTTCATGGCCTCGAAAGATTCGAAGCCGAAGCCCTTGGCGAACCCGTCGTCGAGCCTGATCTCGCCGGGTGCCGCGATGGCTTTGATCTTCACATCGAACACGGCGGGGCGACCCGCCAGCGGCGCGGAGAGGTAGTTTTCGGGGAAGGTGACCTCGACACTCCGCTCTTCGCCAAGCTTGGCGGCGATCAACTTGTCTTCGAAACCAGGAATGAACGAGCCCGACCCGATCGTGACATCGACGTCCTCGCCCTTGCCGCCCTCGAAGGGTTCTCCGTCCATTCGTCCGAGGAAGTCGACTGTGACCCGATCGCCAGTTTCGACCTGGGCATCCTCGCCCGTCTTGGGATCGAACGTGCGATTCTGGTCGGCCATGCGGTTGATCGCCGTGGCCACGTCTTCCTCGGAAACTTCCGCCACCTGTCGCTCGAGCGTGATGTCGTCGAACGTACCCGTTTCAAAGGTCGGAATGGTCTCAACCGCTACCGTAAAGGCTAGATCGCCCTCGGCCGCCATGGCACGCTCGACTTCCGCCTGATCGCTCGCCAGATCGATCTTCGGCTCGAGCGCCAGGCGCAAGCCGTGATCCTCGACGATCTTGCGGTTCGCTTCGTTGACGGCATTCTGAACGACCTCGCTCATGACGGAACGGCCGTACAGCCGCTTCAGGTGCGACAAAGGGACTTTCCCGGGGCGAAACCCGTTGATCCGCACCTTGTCCTTCATTCCGACGAGCTCGCCTTCGAGGCGGGACGCCAGATCAGCGGCCGGAAGCACGACCTTGAATTCGCGCCGCAAACCCTGAGCGCTGATCTCGGTAACCTGCATTGTTCTTGCCCTTCAATTTTTGTTTCCGGCGCCGAATGCCTGCAGAATCCGGCGCACCCGTTCCGCAGAACAGCGCAGCTTCAGCGACGCTGGCAATGGTGCGGGCGGAGGGACTCGAACCCCCACGATGTGAGTCACCGGAACCTAAATCCGGCGCGTCTACCAATTCCGCCACGCCCGCCCTTGGCCTGGCCAGGCCGAACCGGGCGCGGTGTCATAGCAATCGCTGCGGGCTTCTGCAGCAAAAAAGTGCCCACGGGCTTAGCGATCGTGTTCGATGACGGCTGCGACCACGAAAGTCATGGCGGCAACCATGACGGCGAGCTCGCGGGCACTCGGGACGCCTGCGACGAACAGAGTTTCCTTCGCGGGGTGAAGCATCATCGCGCCGGCGCCGACGAGCGCGATCGCGAAGCCGATGCCGGCGACGGCCAAAGAACGCGACATTCTACCGCCTTTCCATTGAAAATCGCCTATCCCGACCGGAACTCGACCCCGGCCGCATACGGCGCTCGGCGCAAGAACGGTGCCGCTCCAGACACTGCATTTGCGTGCCGAAACGGAACGAGGGGATCGGCGCGGCGTCCAATTTCACCTCGCTGCGGAGATCTTCGCCCTTGGCCCGCCTCAAAGATTGCGCTTTGTGGGCCTCGCCGGCGAAGCCGCGTCCTGTTTCGGCACGATAGGCACAGCGAATGGCACGCCCGAGGGTGGAGCATGAATTACGAACGGCGCCGCTTCCTCCTGTCGGCCGCGCTTTGCTCCACGGCAGTGAGTTCGCGGGGCTCAGCCTGGTCGGCCGAGTCCGGCGCCGGCCCGGCCCACCCCCAAGAGCCACCTTCGAACGAAACCGTCATCGAGCTCGACGCGCATGCTCGTTCGTCGGAGTCCACCGCCGGCGCCGACGCACCGTTGACCTACGGCGGCTCCGGTCCAGGACCGATCCTTCGCGTCAAGAAGGACCAGCAGGCCAAGATCCACCTGACCAACCGCCTTGGCGAGGCGACAAGCCTCGATTGGCACGGCATGCGTCTGGCGAACACATTGGAAATCACGCCGGGACTGCTCGGCGCGCCGCTCGCGCCGGGCCGCAGTGCCGACATCGTGCTGATTCCCGTCGACAGCGGCTCCTACTGGTTTCATCCCGGGCTGATCCCTGGCCTGTCGGACCAGACGGCGCGCGGGCTGGCGGGTGTCGTCGTCGTCGAGGAGGCGGGTGCGCCGCCCGTCAACGGCGACAAAATCCTGTTCCTGACGGACGGAGCCGCCAAACTTGCCGCAGCGCAGCCGCCCGGCCCTCGCCCGTCCGGCGTGCTCGGCGGGATTTTGGTGAACGGAATGGCGTTTCCCGAAACGGAATCCTTCTTGCCGGGCGTGCGGCTCCGTTTGCGGATCATCAACGGTTCGACCCGGCAAGCCCTGGCCGCGACGTTCCAGGGCGCGCGTCCTCTGGTCGTCGCGATCGACGGGCAGCCCTCGGAACTGTTCGCGCCTTTGAACAACACTGTTCCCGTGGGGCCCGGAGCGCGCTTCGACGTCATGGTCGACCTGCCGCGAACACCCCGTTCGGAGTTCAAGGTCCTGTTGCGTGGGCCCGACGCTGCAACTATCGTGCAACCCGATCAGTCCGTGTATGTCGCGAGGACCGAAGGCAATCCACTTGCCGAGCGCGATCCCATCACGCCGCTTCCCCCGAACCCTTCCCTGCCCCGCTCCATCCCGCTCGAACATTCGACCCGCGCCGACATGGTGGTGCAGCTGCGCCGCGAAGCAAAGCCGACCACGGCAGTCGCGGCCTGGACGGTCAATGGCTTCGGCACCGGTGCGCTCCCGAAAAAGCCGCTGTTCAGCGTGAAGCGGAACACGCCGGTGACTCTGGGCTTCAGTAACAGGAGCGCGGAGCTGACGGCCTTCCGGCTGCATGGGCATGTAATGCGACTACTGCACGCGATGGACGACGGTTGGGAACCTTACTGGCGGGACTCGGTGCTCGTGCCGCCGGGGGTTACCCACCACGCCGCCTTTCTGGCCGACAATCCGGGACGGTGGCTGATCGACTCGCCGTTTTTCGAGCAGGCCACCTCCGGCCTGCGCACCTGGTTCGAAGTGCTTTGACGTTCAGGTCGCCAGGAGCTCGCGAAGCACGATCGGCAGCGTCTCGGGCAGGTCTTCCGAAATGAGGCCCGGCCCGAAATGGCGTGCCGCCGCCGCGTGCAGATAAACGGCCGCGCAGGTGGCTTCGAAACCAGGCATTCCCTGCGCCAGCAGGCCGCCCACCATACCGGCCAAGACGTCCCCCGATCCTGCCGTGGCCAGCCATGGCGCTTCCCCGGCCGCTATAGAGGCACGCCCATCGGGTTGGGCAATCACCGTGTCGTCGCCTTTCAGGACCAGGATGGCGCCGAGCCTGGCTGCCCCCGCACGCGCCCGGACGAGCTTCGATGCGCTGCGGAAGTCGTCGCCTTCATGCTCGAACAATCGGGAGAATTCGCCGTCGTGCGGGGTGACGACGACGGCACCCGGCGCATCCGAGATGAGCCCGGCCAGCGCACTCGCGTCACCGGCGAAGCTGGTCAGGGCATCGGCATCCAGGACGAAGCTGCGCCGATGCCGATCGGCAGCCGCCGTCAAAGCCGCTCGGACCAAGGCTCGCGTCGTGTCGCCGACGCCGAGCCCAGGCCCGATGACGACGGCGTTCATTCGCGCATCCTCCAGCAACCGGCCAACAGCCTCGGGGCCGTCGGCTACCCGCAGCATGATCGACGTCAGTTGCGCAGCGTGGGCGGACAGCGCGTCCGTCGGGCTTGCCACTGTCACCAGTCCGGCGCCGATCCGCAACGCGCCGCGCGCCGCCAGACGCGCCGCGCCGGTCGTCGGCATGGGGCCGGACACGACGAGCGCATGGCCGCGCGAATATTTGTGTCCGTCGGAAGATGGAACCGGATAGTCGCGGCGCCACAGCCGCGGCGTATTGAACAGCGTGTTGGGCGCGATCTCGCCCAACGTTTCAGTCGCGATCCCGATGTCGGCGAGCACGATCTTCCCGCAACGCAGTCGCCCGGGGAGGAGCAGGTGCCCCGGCTTCAAGCGGAAGAAGGTGACGGTCGTTGTGGCGCGGACCGCGACTCCCATCGCCTGTCCGGTGTCCCCATGGATCCCCGAAGGAACGTCGACCGCTACGATCGGCTTGCCGGACGCGTTCACCCGTTCCACGATATTTGCTGTGGCGCCGCTCAAGGGGCGGGCAAGGCCGGCCCCGAAGAGCGCATCGACGAGCAGGCCCGCGCCGGCG
>JBBPYT010000096.1:0-15463 GCA_038199665.1 Hyphomicrobiales bacterium | reverse complement strand
GATCCCGCGGACCCCGCGAGCTGGGGCAAGGTGGGTCGGAACGAGGCTTGCCCCTGCGGTTCGGGACGCAAATACAAGCACTGCCACGGCGCACTGGTGTAGCGTTCTTCACGGGCTGCGGCGTCGCATACGTCATTGCGGTTCGACGGCGCCGACCTCATCGGTCCGATGTCAGATCTGTTGGGACGTCCAATTGTGCCAGGCTTGAACGCCTCCGGCCGATCACGGGGCGGCTTTCGCGGTCACCGTCGAGAAGAGGCCCGGGCCTCCCTCTCGGTTCCTGAGTTCGATCGTCAGATCGTGGCGTGCCGCGATGGCCTTGCAGATCGCAAGCCCCAATCCGGTTCCCTCGATGTCTGCCGGCGCCGCACGGAAAAAACGATCGAAGACGCGGGGCAGCGCCTCTTCCCGGATGCCGCAGCCGGTGTCGGCGACCTCGACCGTCACGATGCCTTCGCGAGCCCGGACGGCGACATCCACCACTCCACCAGGCTGCGTATAGCGAACGGCGTTCTCGATCAGGTTGCCGAACAGAATCCTGAGGTCCTTGGCGGTCCCGGCGATCCGCGCCCGATCGGCGGAGACAAGTCCGAGATCCACCTGCTTGCCGTCCGCGATCTGAACGTGATCGGCGATGCAGGTCAGCACGAGCGGAACGAGATCGACATGCTCGACATCGGGCTCATATGCACCGGCGTCGTACCTGGCCAGCCGAAGCAGCTGATCGACGAGCGCAGACGCCCGATCGGCGCCACGCCCTAGTTCTGGTAGGACTGATTGCAGTGCCGCCTCGCCAGGTTCGAGCTGCAGCGTGTCGATCTGCAGCCGCAAGGCCGCGAGAGGGGTGCGAAGTTCGTGTGCCGCATCCGACAGGAACTGCCTTTGCTGTTCGAGACTCCTTTGCAGGCGCCCGATGAGCGCGTTCATGGCTTCCACAAGCGGGCTGACTTCGACCGGAACCTCCGTGACGGGGATCGGCCGCTTGGTTTCGACGCCCCGCGCAGCGATCTCACCGGCCAGCGTCGTCAATCTGACGAGGACTCGCTGCAAGCCCCAGCCGACGACCAGCCATCCCAGCGGAATGGTCACCAGGATCGGAACTGCGGCTTCGAGGGCCGCTGTCTGGGCAAGCTCTCGGCGCACGCTGACACGCTGCGACGTCTGGACCGAATTGCTGCCGTTTCTCGTCAGGAAGCTTCGCCACCGTTCACCGGCGGCCAGCGAGTTGGCGAAGCCAGGTTGCCTCTGGCGGGGGATATCGATGCTCGGATCGGAGGAACGGATCTTGCTGTTCCGGGCATCCCAGATCTGGACCAAGACGGCGTCTTCGGGGTCTGAGGTGGTTGAGGGAACGTTCTGCGGGTTCGGCCCTGGCCCGGCATTCAAAGCGATCTGGCGCAATTGCCCGTCCAGCAGGTCGTTGGCTTCGCTGAGGTCCAGCGCATAGGCGATCCCCGCTCCGATCAATCCGACGAGGGTCAGCAGGAGCGTCATCCAGATCAGCGCCGCTCGCCGGACGGAATTCATGTCAGGATTTCGCCACCATCCACCCGGCGCCGCGGACGTTTCGGATCAGATCCTTGTCGAATCTTTTGCGCAGCGAATGGATCAGCACGTCGAGCGCATTGCTCTCGACTTCCTCGTCCCACCCGTAGAGATGCTCTTCGAGCTGGGACCGGGACAGGATCGACCCTGGGCGCTCCATCAAGGCCCGCATGAGGCCGAACTCGCGGACCGACAAAATGCGGCTTGCTTCCCGGTAGGTGAGTTCGTGGGTCGCGAGATCGAGCGTCAGATGCGCGGTCTGGAGCATGGAGGTCGCAACGCCTGCCCGGCGGCGCACGACGGCACGTATCCTGGCCACAAGTTCGCGCAGGTCGAACGGCTTGGTGAGGTAGTCGTCGGCCCCGAGGTCGAGACCGGTAATCCGGTCGTCGATGTCGTCGCGGGCTGTTACGACAAGCAACGGCGTCTTGTTGCCGGTGAGCCGCACGGTGCGCAGCACCTCGACGCCGCTTTTGTCCGGGAGGCTCAGATCAAGCAGGATCGCGGCATAGTCGCCGACCGCGATCGCCTCTTCGCCTTCAAGACCGCTCTTGGTCCAGTCGACCGACATGCCCTGATGCTGGAGAGCCAGCTTCATGCTCTTGCCGATCATCGGGTCGTCTTCGATCAAAAGCACGCGCATGACAGGTGACCAATGCGGTTGGTGTTGAGAATGGAGCGCGCCGCAATCGACTCCGACCGACAAAAGGGAGGATTGGGCCCGGATTATGGAACGAAATGGTTCCGCGACGGAAGCACGATGCCGTAGACCCGCTCTGCCGTGGCGGTCAGCCAGGAACAGACGCGCCTGCCGTGCGCGGAGTGGACGATGCCGGTCGACAGCGCCGCAATCAGGGCCGCGCCCCCGATATCGAGAGGATAGTGCGCTGCGAGAAGGATCCTCGCCCAGCCCACCGCGGCGCCGCCGAGCACGAGTGCGATCCACAGCCAAGCGCAGGATGGGGGGCGACGGACCAGCAACGAGAAGCCGAGCGCGAAGAACAACGTCGCGTGGTCGCTCGGGAAGGAGCTGTCCGGCGCATGGTTCAGGTAGTTGCGCACGGGCTCGACCATGAAGGGACGCGGGTGGAACCAGAGCGTCGAGGTCGCATGTGCGAGCAGCAGGGCGAGCAAGCCCGTTGCGGCTGCGGCGACTGCCGCATTTCGATCCTGTCGGTCGCCGAACATCCACAGCAGCACCAGCGCCGCAGGCACAAGATAAATCAGCCATTGAGCCAAGGCGTAGACCGCGATAAGGCGCGCACCGCTAAGATTGGCGGAAGCTGCCAACAGCAGAAACGCTTGGCGGTTCAGGTCTTCGATCATCGAGGATACGATTCGTCCATTCGACTCACTTCACCGCCCCCGAGCGAGACCTGGGGCGTCGCACGGGAGCCTCATGCGGGCTGGCCGGTCATATGCCGGCCGGCCCTTCGGCCATCTCGCGGGGAGGGCCGAGCAAGACTTGGGGGCCGGCCCCGTGGGAGCAAGCCACAACCCGCCCAGCAGCCCGAAAGACCCGCCATCGAGACCATCCGCAGCAACCCGAGCCGCACGCCGTTAAGTGCGGATATCAAAGAAGATTGAGCCGCAGATGAGCATCCAAGGTTTTGGATTTAAGCCGATGATCCCAGCCCCCAATGAGAAGGCCGCAGCGCTACGCCGACCGAGCGGCCGAAAACAACGCTCGGCTTTCGGCCGCTCCCGAAATGAGGATGCGGCCGGCGGTTCGCAACCGCGGGCACCGACTTCGGCCGCGAGCTCGGCACCTCGGACCCAATTCATTCGAATTTTACCGAACTTCGCGATCGTGTCGAGCTTGGCGCGCCCGTTAACCCGCCCTTAACCCTATTGCCTTCAGATCGATCCATTAAAGGATCATTAAGCGTGACAGCAGCTCTCGCGTCTCCCACCCCCGTCCGGTTCCGCGGCCGTTCCCTCATGGCGCTGGTGCTCAGGCCCGAGCCGCCGATCGGCGACTGGCTGACCGGGCTCGATAGCCTGCTCGGTCGCTCGCCGGGCTATTTCACCAGCCGTCCGGTGGTGGCCGACTTGTCGGCGCTGCCGGAGGGAACTGCCGATCTGATCGGGCTCATGGACGAGCTGAGCGGCCGCAACATCCGGGTCATGGCGATCGAAGGCACCGATCCGGAAATGCTCGGGGCGGTGGCGCAAAGGCTTCCGCCCGTGGTCAGCGACGGCAGGCCCGCCAAGGAACTTGCGATCGAGATTCCTGCGGCGGACCCCGCCCCCCCCGAGGCAGAACCCGAACCGCAGCCGCAAGCCTCGTCGTTGCGCCAGACACCGTCGCTCATCATCGAAAAGCCGATCCGCTCGGGCCAGTCGGTCAGCTTTGCCGAAGGCGACATCACGATCCTGGGCTCGGTCGCCTCCGGGGCGGAGATCGTGGCGGGTGGATCCATTCACGTTTATGGCGCGCTGCGCGGCCGGGCCATGGCGGGCTTCGCCTACAAGGATGGGCGCATCTTCTGCAGCAAGCTCCACGCCGAGCTGCTGGCTATCGACGGCATCTACAAGACGGCGGACGAGATGGACGCGAAGCTGCGCGGCAAGCCGATCCAGGCCTGGAGCAACGGCGACGCGCTGGTCATCGCGGGCCTGGGCTGAACTCTAGTCGAAAAAGGGGTAGTGGGATGGCGCAGGTCGTCGTTGTAACATCCGGCAAGGGCGGGGTCGGCAAGACCACCTCGACGGCCGCGATCGGGGCTGCTCTGGCGCAAGACGGCCAGAGGGTTGCAGTGGTGGACTTCGACGTCGGCCTGCGCAACCTGGACCTGATCCTCGGCGCCGAGCGGCGCGTCGTCTATGACCTCGTCAACGTGATCCAGGGCCATGCCAACCTGTCGCAGGCCTTGATCCGCGACAAGCGCATCGAGACGCTCTACCTCCTCCCCGCCTCGCAGACGCGCGACAAGGATGCGCTGACCGAAGAGGGGGTCTATCGGGTCATCAGCGATCTGCGACAGCGCTTCGATTGGGTGATCTGCGACAGCCCGGCCGGGATCGAACGCGGCGCGACGCTTGCCATGCGGCACGCCGACCTGGCCCTGATCGTCACCAACCCGGAAGTGTCCTCGGTCCGCGACTCCGATCGCATCATCGGCCTTCTCGACTCGAAGACCGCGAAGGCGGAGCGCGGCGAATGGATGGAAAAGTTGCTGCTGCTCACCCGTTACGACCCGGTAAGAGCCAACCGGGGCGACATGCTCAAAACCGAGGACGTGCTCGAAATCCTGTCCATACCGCTGCTCGGCATCATCCCCGAAAGCCAGGACGTCCTTCGCGCCTCGAATCTCGGCGCGCCGGTCACGCTCAACAACCCTCAGAGCGCGCCGGCCCGAGCCTACATGGAAGCCGCCCGTCGCCTCCGCGGCGAGGATGTCGACGTCACGATCCCGCGTGACAAGAAGGGCTTCTTCAACATGCTGTTCGGAAGGAAGGCCGCATGAATCTCTTCCGCTTCCTCGGAGTCCGCGATACCGCACCGGTCGCCCGCGAGCGGCTGCAGATCCTCCTGGCGCATGAGCGGTCCATGGTCGGCCGGTCCGATCTCGTCTCGATCCTGCGGGAAGAGATCCTGGCCGTCATCGCCAAGCATGTCGCCATCGACCGTGACAAAGTCCGGGTCAAGATGGCCAAGGGCGAGACCCTGTCGACCCTCGAAGTCGACCTCGAGATCCGCGCGCCTTCGAACGCCCGCATCGCCTTGGCCTCATGAACGCCGAAGGAACTGATCCCTTCCGGCGCGACACAGGGCGTGCCCGCCCGGGGGGGCAACATGCGAAAAGCCTCTGCGTTGTCTCAGGCAGGCGGCACCGCCCCTGTGATCCGGAGGACGACGTGGGCCACGAAAAAGAGACGGCGACCGAGCCGGAAGCCAATGTCTGCATCGTCGACGCGAGCGACCAGAACGGCAGCGTCGTAGGACGGGACGCGTTCCCGACGCAGGCCGAATGCGATTCACATGCGGCCAAGATGCGAGCTCAGGGACACAAGGTCGAGCAGTCGTCGCTCGTGCCAAAGCGGTGAGCCTCGCGATCCGTGATCATGAAATCCAAAATGCCCGGCGATTCCGGTCGTCCTGCCAAGTAGGCCGGGAACCCGCAACGATCGTCGATGTGGAGCCGTTCCGACCCGAGGACGGTGAGAATGTACCTGAAATCCTGCGAAGACGACGCGCTGGGCGCCAAGGCGCGCGGGCGCGTGCCGCAGTCCTCACCCCTGAGCAGCGCAAGTTGATTGCGCTGCGTCGAGCAAGGAAATTTCCCATCCGTCATCGATTTTCGAGCGACACCGCATCGTGAGTTCCTGATGCAAACCCTGACCCTGTTCGGGCTTTTCGCGGTGACGGCGATGCTGGTCTGCTACGCCTTCGAAGGGCGAAGCCCCTGGTTCACGCTGGCTTTTGCAGGCGCATGGGCGCTGGGCTCCGCCTATGGGTTCCTGCGCAGGGCGCCTGGCGTTCGCCCTCGTCGAGAGCGTCTGGAGCTTTGTCGCATTTAACCGGTGGCGGTCCACTCGGGCCAAATGATGTCCTAACAGTCTCCATTACTCGCAGTGTATATCGCTGCAATTCGACCACTCTCGCCGGATTTTTGTATATTAATCCCGGCCCAGTTTGAAAATAGAACAATTCAAAGGAAGCTTTTTTGGATCGGGGACGTATATCGTATTAGGCTGGGCCTGCTATCAGCTTTTTTTGCTGGACGATTTGTTCATACTCGTGGATAAACCGAAGCAATTCTGCGCAGCGATTGGAAAAGTTCTAATGTGGCACTCTGTGCTGGGCCGTTTGCATGGACGCAAAGGCACCGACGCGGCCCTGGTGCTGGCTCTTGGGACGGCGCTGCCGCTGCTGGCGCTGATGTTCATCCGCCCTGGCGTTCCGGCCGAGGCGACCAAGTTGACGCTTTACAGCGCGCAACATCAGCAGATGATCGACATGCTGGTCCGGGGCTTCAAACAAAAGACCGGCATCGAGGTCGCGGTGCATAGGGGCGAAGCCCCCGAGATCGCCAACCAGCTGGCGCAGGAAGGCGCTTCCTCGCCGGCCGATCTTTACATCACCGAGAACTCCCCCGAACTGCTGCTGCTCGAGGAAAAAGACCTGTTGGCCAAGGTCGAGCCTGCGACCCTGTCGCAGGTCCCGGCCAAGTATTCCTCGCCGACCGGCGTCTGGGTCGGCATGCTGGCCCGCGAAAACGTGCTCGAATACAATATCGCAACGGTGAAGAAGGATAAGCTTCCCGCTTCCCTGCTCGACCTCGTCGAACCCGAGTGGAAGGGAAAGGTGGCCTTTTCGCCGACCGACGCGGACTTCCTGCCGTTGATCAGCGCCGTTCGCATCCTCAAGGGTCAGGATGCGGCTTTGGCCTGGCTCAAGGGCATGAAGGAGAATGGGCAGGTTTACGACGACGACGAGGGCGTGGTGGCGGCCGTAGACCGCGGCACCGCGAGCGTCGGCATCATCAACGGCTACTATTGGGAGCGCTTCCGGGCCGAAACGGGCCCCGACAAGCTGCATAGCGCCATTCATCACTTCAGCGCGGGGGACGCTGGCGCCCTGGTCAACATTTCCGGCGCGGCGGTCCTGAAGTCGTCCCCCAACCAGGCCGCGGCACAGAAATTCCTGGCCTATATCGTGTCCAAGCCCGTCCAGGAGGCGGTGGCGAAAAGCGACATCGATTTCGAATACCCTCTGGCCGAAGGCGTGCCGGCCAATCCGGCTCTGCGGCCGTTCCAGGACCTGCAGCCGCCGGCCATCGGCATGCAACAGCTCGGCGACGACCGGGGCGCGGCCGAATTGCTGAGGGAAGCCGGCCTGATCTGATGTCGAAAGCTGTCGCTTTGCGCGCCAACGGCCGACGACCGGCCTTGGCCTGGGGGTTTCCGCCCCTGGGTCTCCTGCTCGTTGCAGCCCTTGCATCCTGTCTTGTGCTGCTGCCGCTCGCCCAGGTGGTCTACCAGGCGATGCACGTCCGACCCAGCGAGGCCAACCGGCTGCTGTTCCGCCCGCTTGTCGGCCAGCTGCTGTTCAACACGGTCGGTCTCGTCGTGACGGCGACGATCTGCTGCGCGCTGATCGGCACGACAGCGGCTTGGTGTGTCGAGCGGACCCGCTTTCCGGGGAGGTCGGGCTTTGCCGTGCTGCTCGCCGTGCCGCTGGCCATCCCGGCCTTCATCACCAGCTACGCCTGGGTGTCGATGAGCCGGATCTTCGAGGGCTACGTCGGTGCGCTGCTGGTGGTCACCGCATCGTACACGCCGCTGGTCTACCTTCCCGTGGCGGCGGCGCTGCGCGGCATGGATCCGGCGCTGGAGGAGGCCTCGCGTTCGCTCGGCGTCGGCGGTCTGCGCGGCTTCTTCCGCGTGATCCTGCCGCAGTTACGCCCTGCCCTGCTGGGCGGAATGTTGCTTGTGGCGCTCAACACGCTGGTGGAATTCGGCGCCTTCACGTTGCTGCGGTTCCGGACCTTTACGACCGAGATCTACGCCGAGTTCCGGATTGGTTTCAACGGTCCGCAAGCATCGCTCCTGTCGCTGGTGCTGATCGGCCTTTGTCTCGTCTGCCTCGCCTTCGAGGTGCAGGTGCGCGGTAGGGCGCGCTACGGCAGAATCGACCGTGGCACGCGCCGACGCATCCGGCCCCTCGATCTTGGATGGGTCGCGATCCCGGTGGCGGCCTGTTTCGGCGGGTTCGTGGCCGCGACGGGGGGCGTGCCGCTCGGCATGATCCTTTACTGGCTGACGCAGCACAATTCCGCCGCCATTTCACCCGTCCTCGCCTCGCCGTCGCTGATCCTCGAGGCCGCAGCATCGTCGCTGAAACTCGGTCTTTACGGCGTAGTCCTGACCCTTGCCCTCGCCGTCCCGGTCGCCTTCCTGGCGACGCGCTATGAGGGGCGTTTCGTGACCCTGCTCGAACGGACTACCTATCTGGCCCAAGGGACGCCGGGCATAGTGGTCGCCTTGTCCCTGATCGCCCTGACCATTCAGAATGCGCGCCCGCTATACCAGAGCACCGGCTTGCTGGTGGTCGGCTACGCTATCCTGTTTCTGCCGCTGGCGATCGTCAGCCTGCGGGCCACCTTCGCTCAGCTTCAGCGCAGTCTGGAGGATGCGGGCCGCTCGCTCGGACTGTCCCGAATGGCCGTCGCCCGGCGCGTGATCCTGCCTCTGGCCGGACCAGGCGTCGGCGCAGCCGCCGCAATCGTCTTCGTGTCGATCGTCACCGAACTGACCGCGACCCTGCTGCTGGCGCCCATCGGCACGGAAACCTTGGCGACCCAGGTCTGGTCGGATACATCCACCATGGCTTTTGCGGCAGCCGCGCCCTATGCCGCCCTGATGGCGACCCTGTCCTTGCTTTCGACCTGGGTGCTGGCGGGACGATTCGGTCGTATCGGGGGATTGGCGGCGCAGCCGAAGTAACTAGGCGTTCATGGCGGAACTCATCATCGAAGGAGTGTCGAAGGCGTTCGGCCGAAACGACATCTTGCGCAACGTGGACCTCAAGGTGCCTTCGGGCAGCCTCGTGGCGATCCTCGGTGCGTCGGGCAGCGGCAAGACGACGCTGCTGCGCCTGGTGGCCGGGTTCGAACGAGCCGACGCCGGCACGATCCGGGTGGCCGACCGGCTCGTCAGCGGGCCGGGCTTTCATATGTTGCCGGAGCGCCGCGCCATCGGCTACGTGGCACAGGAAGGCGCGCTGTTCCCGCACTTGTCGGTGGCCGACAACATCGTGTTCGGCCTCTCACGCGAGGAGCGCCGGGCCCGGCACCGCGTCTCCGAGCTCCTCGAAATGGTCGGCCTCCCGGCCGATTTCGCGGCGCGACCGCCGCACCAGCTGTCGGGCGGCGAGCAGCAGAGGGTGGCTTTGGCCCGCGCCTTGGCGCCAGGCCCCATGCTGGTCCTGCTGGACGAGCCTTTTTCGGCACTCGACACCGCGCTACGGGCCGAAACCCGGCAGGCCGTCGCCCAGGCTCTCGCCGCCGCAGGTGCGACAGCGATCCTGGTGACGCATGACCAGCCCGAAGCCCTGTCGATGGGCAATCCGGTCGCGGTGTTGCGCGAGGGGCGCCTGATTCAGGTGGCCGGTCCGCGAAATTTGTACCGGCACCCGGCCGATGCCGAACTGGCCCGCTTCGTCGGCGAGGCGGTTCTCGTGCCGGGGCTGGCCAAGGACGGGCGCGTCCAATGCAACCTCGGCCACTTGAAACTGGCTGGCGGAATGCCGGAGGGAGCCGTGGACGTGCTGATCCGCCCCGAACAGATCAGGCTCGTCACCACGGGCGACGAGGGGGGGATTCCGGCCAGGATCGACGCCGTGACGTTCTTTGGACACGATGCGACCGTGCATCTGTCGCTGATCGATGATCCGCGGGTGAAGATCACCTCCCGCATCGCGGGCTTTCGGGCACCCCGCCCGGACGAACAGGTGAATGTCGCCGTCGACGGTGCGGTGATTACCTACGCCAGGGGATGAGCGCGGTTTCGAGGCCGTGGTCCGAGCCGAGCCGCATCTTCGGTAGGCGGGGCGGACAGGAACCGAAGACCGGCACCGTGCCGCGCTTTGCCGCTGGCGGCCAAAGGACGGCGGAGCGCATCGACGTGCCTGTGGCCGTCCTTCGACACGCTCGCTCCGCGACCGGCTCAGGATGAAGGCTTGGAAATCGACCCCGATCCACAATTCGCCCCATCCTGAGCCGGGTCCGCAGGACCCGTGTCGAAGGAGAGGGGCGACCTCGACGACGATGTTTCGCGGCGTCAGAACGTCACTACGGAGCGGATCGATTTGCCCTCATGCATCAGTTCGAAGGCCTTGTTGATGTCCTCGAGCGGCATGGTATGGGTGATCAGGTCGTCGATATTGATCTTGCCCTCCATGTACCAGTCGACGATCTTGGGCACGTCGGTGCGGCCGCGCGCACCGCCGAAGGCCGAGCCCTTCCACACGCGGCCCGTCACCAGCTGGAACGGCCGGGTCGAGATCTCCTGACCCGACGGCGCTACGCCGATGATGATCGCCTGGCCCCAGCCGCGATGGCAGCATTCGAGCGCCTGGCGCATCGTATGCGTATTGCCGATACATTCGAAGGAGAAATCGGCGCCGCCGCCGGTGAGATCGATGATCGCCTGCACGACCTTGTCGCGCCCGACCCGGTCCGGGTTGATGAAGTCCGTCATGCCGAATTTCTTGGCCGTGTCGACCTTCGCCGGGTTGAGATCGACGCCGATGATCTTGTCGGCCCCGACCATGCGGGCACCCTGAATGACGTTGAGCCCGATGCCGCCGAGGCCGAACACCACCACATTGGCGCCCGGCCAGACCTTGGCGGTGTAGATTACCGCGCCGACGCCCGTCGTGACGCCGCAGCCGATGTAGCAGATCTTGTCGAAGGGCGCGTCCTCGCGCACCTTGGCGACCGCGATCTCAGGCAGGACGGTGAAGTTCGAGAAGGTCGAGGTTCCCATGTAATGGAACACCTCGCCGCCCCCGCAATGAAAGCGGCTGGTGCCGTCGGGCATCACGCCCTGTCCCTGGGTCGACCGGATGGCGGTGCAGAGGTTCGAGCGCTGCGACAGGCAGGTTTTGCACTGCCGGCATTCGGGCGTGTAGAGCGGAATGACGTGGTCGCCGACCTCGACCGCGGTGACGCCCGCGCCGATCTCGCGCACCACCCCGGCGCCTTCATGGCCCAGCACCGCCGGGAACTTGCCCTCCGAATCGAGACCCGACAAGGTGTAGGCGTCGGTATGGCACACGCCCGTCGCCATGATCTCGACCAACACTTCGCCTGGCTTTGGCCCGGCGAGGTCGATCGTCTCGATGGTCAGGGGCTGGTTGGCGGCCCAGGCGACGGCGGCACGGGTTTTCATAGCGGTTCTCGGGTTGGGAAAAACGCCCGCTCATAGCGGGAAGACGGGCGCATGGCTATCGCCGGGAAGCCTTTGGTGTTCAAGTGAGCCGACCAGACTTGCATTTCGCTTTCACCAACATCGCGAAACGAAATGAGATGGAGCCAGCATCGAATTTGCGAAAGATCGGATCCGCCGCAGTGCAAAGGATACTGGAGCATCTGTGCGACGACGGCGGCTCCAAGGAAAGGATGGTGCCAACATCGTTGCCGTCTCGCCGGCCGCCGTGTCGCGCTGGTCCAGCGGCAAGGCGACACCGGACCTGCGCACCCAAACGGTGATCGCCGACCTGCGCTATGTGGTCGACCGCTTGGGCGAGTCCTCTACAAGGATCGATCACCACGCCGTTGATCGTCCCGACGATCAGGCCGGCGGCGAGCGCCAGCAGGATGCCGACCGGGACGCCGCCGCTCCAATTCGAGCCGACGCAATTTCAAAGTCAACGGTGCCTGCCGACAGGAGGTCATGCAGTTTCAAAGCCGAGGTTTCTTCGAGGCGTCCGAGTTATCTTTTGGGTCATTTTAGGATCTAAAAATAGAATATCTTTTAGGCAATGCCCCTACGGTCTATTAATATCGCAGGACAATGAAACTATCGACGCGGACTAGGCCGCGTTAGACGACTTAGGAGATGCACCGCAAGCAACATGTAGGGTTCACTAATGCTGCAACCAACCGCCGCAGAACAGTATATGCTTGAACTGATCAACGGCGAGCGGGAGCAAGCTGGCGTGCAGCCCCTCGCCTTCAACGCTCAGTTGACTGACGCGGCTGAAGGCCAAGATACCTGGATGCTCAACACGGGCACGTTCTCCCATGTCGGCAACAACGGATCAGACCCCACCGCCCGGATCCAGGCTGCCGGCTACACCCTGAGCGGAACATGGGCAGACGGCGAGAACATCGCCTGGATATCGACTTCCGCACCGGCGGGAATCACCGACGAGACGCTCGCCCTCAATCAGAACCTGATGAACAGCCCGGAGCACAGGGCGAATCTCCTGAACCCTACGTTCAGCGAGGTCGGCATCGCGGTGCAGGAGGACGCCTATCAGGGCATTGATAGCGTCTTCACCACCGAGGACTTTGCCCATAGCGGATCATCGAACACCTATCTGACCGGCGTGGCCTTCAGGGACGCCAACGGCAATGGTTCCTATGAACCGGGTGAAGGGCTGGCTGGGATCAAGGTCACGGCGACAAACGCTGCCGGCCAGTCAACCTCGACGACAACCATGAACGCAGGTGGCTACCAGATCGCCCTCGCGCCGGGCCAGTACAATGTGACCTTCGCCGGCACCGGCATCACTGCCAATATTCATCATCTCACAGTCGGCGACCAGAACGTCGCGCTTGACCTCGTGCAACCCGCCTCGGGTGGGGTACCGCCGACGGTTCCTCCTGTCATTCCGCCTGTTCCACCAGTGACGCTTGTTTCAACTGATGACAAAACCACCACGGCGCCCAACGGCCAAGTTCCTGGCACAGATCATGTCAGCACCTATTCGGACGGTCACCATGTGATCTCGGGAGTAAGCGGCGAGCGAGCTGTCGCCCTCGGGCATGACACCTTTTCCAACGACGGCCACAATATTGGTTTCGTTTTTAGAGCGGGCGTAGGAAGCGAGCTCATCACCGACTTTCGGGTATCGGGTAGAGGTCGCGATTGCCTCGTCCTTCCCCCAAGCCAGAGCACCAATCTCGGTGCCATTCTGGGCGGTGCTACAGATTCCGGTGGAGAGGTCACGCTCCATGTCGGTCAGGATAGCATCACTCTCCAAGGGGTCACGGCGGCCCAACTGAAGGCCCATCCGCACGACTTCCGGTTTCACGGGTAGGCTGGATGTTCGAGGTCCGCAGGAAAAACCGAACACTGTAACGCGAAGCCAGGGTCATTCGAGGCCTCGGTTGGTAGTCGTCCGACTCCTGTGCGGTCCGCAAGGCGCTGAATCGCTTCGGCCACGCTCACCATGCGCCTCAGCCGGCCGGCCCGGCTTACGGTTGCGCAGGTCGCGTCCGGAGGATGCGGATGCCGACGCTCTTGCAATCGCTGTAGACGTCGAGCTTGCGCACATAGACCTGGACAGCGGCCACCTCGTCGTGATCGAAGCAGATGCGGGCCACCTCGTCGGCTAGGCTCTCCTGCAGCTCGATGTGGGGGCGGTCGGCGAGGCTCACGATCCGGCGATGGATGCGATCGTAATCCACGACATTCTCGATCCTGTCGTCATGTCGGCCGAGGGCCGGCAAAACCAAGAGCTCGACCGAGATCCTGACCCTCTGCGGCGCCGTCTTCTCCTGCGGATAGACGCCGATGCGGATCGGCAGCTCGAGGTCTTCGAACACGAGCACGCGGGCTCGATTGTCATTCGAGGACAGGTCCCCGCAAAGATCGGGAAAGCGGCTCATGAGAGATGGAATGCCTTCCGATGCAGGTACGGCCGACCTCAAGGCGAGGCTTGCCGGGGTGGCCGCAACATTGCCGGCGATCATGGTCGGCGTCCAGCCCGAGCCTCGCTTCCGTGGCAAAGGTGCGCGAAAGGGTCCGGCCGGCGGAGCGGGGCCGCGAAGCGGCGGGAATAGCGAAGTCCTGCGGCCCGGTTGAAAGGCACTATGCGGCCTTGAGGGAGCCCCGAAACCAGCGCAGCGGCCGACCGTCGATGCAGGCCAGTCCGAGGGCGATCAGCGCCATGCCGGCGAAGACCTGCGGCGAGAGCGGCTCCCCGAGCGCCCAGGCGCCGAGCAGCACGGCGCTCACCGGCACCAGCAGGGTCACCAGCGTCACGTTGGTCGCGCCCGCACGCGCCAATATGCGGAAGAACAGCATGTAGGCGATCGCGGTGCTTGGCACGGCGAGGCCCAGCAAGGCGCTCCACAGGCCGACGCTCGGCAGCGGCAGGGTCCAAGGTCGGTCCACCAACAGAAAGAGCGGCAAGGCGATCAGCGTGCTGGCCGTGACCTGCCCGGTGGCCACCATCATCGGCGCCAATCCGCTGAACCGGCGCCCGAACACGCTGGCGAAGCCGTAGGACAACGAGGCCAGGACGACGGCCAATTTTCCCGGCAGATCACCGCCGCCGAGATCCTTGAGGGAGTCCGGGCCGACCAGGACGGCGACGCCCACGAACCCCACCACGACCCCGGCGATCTTGGGACCGGTCAGCTTCTCGTTGGCGGTCAGAGCATGCGCCACCAGGGCGGCGAACATGGGCGTCGTGGCGTTGAGGATCGACGCGAGCCCGCTGGTGATGCGCGTCTCGCCGAAGACGATCAGCGAAAACGGGATCACGTTGTTGAGGAGGCCCATCACCATGAAGGCGCCCCAGGTCCGCGGATCGTGCGGCATCGCCTCGCGCCGCACGATCAACACCATGTTGAGGACGAGCGCCGCGATCGCCACGCGACCGAACACCACCGTGAACGGCGGCATGGCCGCAACCAGAACCTTGTAGAAGAAGAAGGAGCCGCCCCACAGGCCGGAGAGGACAATGAGCAGACCCCATTCCGCCGTACCCATGTGGGTCGTGGTTGCCGAACCGTCGGCGCGTCCGCTCATAGGCTCCCTCCCTGACAGTCTGTCCGTACCGCCATGTCTAGGCCGCGTCGTGGAAGATGACGCCCAAGGTGAACCGCCGGCCGTCCCGCACGGTGCTGACGCCGTGCCGCAGCGCTGCCTTGTAGAAGCCGTTGCTTCCGCGCGCCGGCCGGTGATGCACGGCGAAGATGACGGCGTGGCCGGCCTTCAGCGGCACCACCGTGGCGCGCGATTGAGCGCGCGGCTTCTGCTCGACGAGCACGAATTCGCCGCCCGAAAACTCCCGGCCCGGTTCGCTCAGCAGGAACACCGCCTGGAACGGGAACAGGCGTTCGCCGTAGACATCCTGATGCAGGCGGACGCCTCGAAGAACTCGGCTTTTTCGGAGAGTGTCTCGCCTTTGGCGGCGATGAGGATTGAGGTCGGCGGGTCTCGGATCTTGGTC
>JBBPYT010000095.1:0-14959 GCA_038199665.1 Hyphomicrobiales bacterium | reverse complement strand
TGAATTGCACAAGCCGGGACGTATCCGTGCCGATGAAGACCAGCACCAGCGAGATCAGCACCGCCCCGGCCATCGCCCGCGTTTCCCTGCGCCGCAGCGCCCCCACGACCGGCAACCAATAGAGCTTGTAGGCCAGTGCTACGCCGAGAGCCGCCGCGAAGGAATGCTGCCGCACGAGATCAAGCGAATTGTCCGAAGCACCCGGGCTGGGCTTGCCGGCCCTCATCAGCGCATTCAGGACATCACCACGCCAGTTGAAGATATAGGCCGCCACATAGGCCGCATAGAAAATGCCCAGGATGGCCATCCATTCGGCGCGAGCCTCATCGTCGCTGTCGAGGATGACCGCCAGAGCCAGGAAGGCGGTCGCGGTTTCGTGCGTGGCGATCATCAAGCCCGCGACGACCACCTTTTCGGTGAGGGTAAGCCGGAATTGGAGAGCGTAGAGGCCCAGCAGAAAGACAAAGATCTCGTTGTAGCCCGGCCCGACGAGCGAATAGGCGAAGATCGACGAGGACAAGACCGACATCCTCTCGATCGCGGACAGCTGCCTCCGGCCGAGGTAGCGCAGGGCCAGGCAGAAGCCGGCGAAGAGCACGGCGTACCAGAAGAAGATGTAGCCGTTCCGTGCGAAGCCGAGGACATTTGCCAGGACCGGCAGACCGATGCGGCGACTGGTGGAGCCGAGCGGGTCGGCATCCCAGTAGTCCGACGCCATCTCCTGATAGTCGGTGCCGTTCGACACGAGGACGCTCACGCCGACGAGCGCGCCGAACAACAAAAACCAAGGCAGCGCCCGGGCGGCCTCTTTGACGATCTCGATCTTGGTTTCGCGCGAGGCGACATAGATCTTGCAGCTCACAGCCATCACGACGAACAGCATGAAGGCATGCGGATAGTAGTGCTTGAACATCACCGCCCGATGCCCGACGACGGCATTGAGGTTACAGGACAAAAGCAGCAGGCAGCCGAAGACCAAGGCCGCTATCGGCGCAGGTCTTTTCAGGCGAATGAGGAGATCCGCGATGCGGAGGCTCCGGGTGCTTTGGAGGGCGTCGCCCAAATGGCGTCCTGACTCATGCCGGGGCACGGGCGCGCCGAGCGGTCGTGGGCTCATGTGTCAACCTCAACAACACTGTTGGCAATGCGCATCGCGCCGCCGATGCGAAGCGTTGGCGAAAGCGTCGATCGAGCAACCGGATCGTTCCATAGCCGATCGAAGGCTCGCGGTAACCGATCGATTCATGCGGGCGCCGACCCGGAGCCGCGTGCAAGCCGAACTCCCGCCGAGACCGACTCCCCACATGCCGGCGATGCCTTTAGCGCTTGTCCCTTCCCGCGAAAAAGGCTTATTGCGGAAAACCCGCTCCGAACCTGGACCACCATGGCGCCGTTTTCGCTCGATGTTTCCGCGACCCTTCCGCGCGACGGCGCCGCGGGCGCGCTCGCCGGCCGCGTCTGGAACCCGGAGAACGGCGGACCGGGCGTCGTGGCGATCCGCGACGACAGTGTCATCGACATTTCACGCAGCTTCCCGACCATGCGGGACCTGTGCGAGGACCAAGCACCGGCCGAAGCCCTGCGGGCCGCCGAAGGCGAGCGGATCGGCTCGCTGGAAGAGGTCCTGGGCAACACGCCCGAAACCGGCCGAAACGCCGGTCTGCCGTGGCTGCTGGCACCGATCGACCTGCAAGCCATCAAGGCCGCGGGCGTCACCTTCGCGATATCCATGCTCGAGCGCGTCATCGAGGAGCGGGCCCGCGGCGACCAGAATGCCGCGGCCAGCATCCGCACCGAGATCATCCGGCTGGTCGGCGAGGACTTCTCAAAGCTCAAACCCGGCTCGCCCGAAGCCATGCACCTGAAATCGGTCCTGGTGGAACAAGGAGCCTGGTCGCAATATCTGGAAGTCGGCATCGGACCCGATGCCGAGATCTTTACCAAGGGTCCCGCCAAGTCAGCGGGGGGATCGGGTGCGGATGCGGGTATCCATCCGAAATCGACCTGGAACAATCCTGAACCCGAAGTGGTGCTGGCGGTCTCGTCCGATGGGCGCATCGTCGGGGCGATGCTGGGCAACGACGTCAATCTTCGCGATTTCGAAGGCCGCTCCGCCCTGCTGCTCGGCAAGGCGAAGGACAACAATGCGAGTTGCGCGCTCGGTCCCTTCCTGCGCTTCTTCGATGGCGGCTTCACGCTCGATCACGTGCGCGCCATGGAACTCAAGCTGACGGTCGACGGCCCCGACGGCTTCCGCCTGGAAGGCGCGAGTTCGATGTCGAAGATCAGCCGCGATCCGGCCGAGCTCGTCGCGGAGATGATCAACCCGAACCATCAATATCCCGATGGTGCCGTGCTGTTCCTCGGCACGCTTTTCGCGCCGGTCGAGGATCGCGATGCACCCGGCATGGGTTTCACACACAAGGTCGGAGACGTGGTTACGGTTTCGGCGCCAGAACTCGGCGCGTTGACGAACCGGATCCGGCATTGTGCCGACTGTGCCCCCTGGACCTTCGGGACGAGCCACCTCATGCGCCATCTCGCCAGCCGCGGCCTCCTGTGATCGCCGCCGGCCAGACTACGGAGTTTCGATCGTGACTGCTCACTTCAAGAACTTCATCGCCGGCGACTGGGTCGATGGCGACGGGATCACCGCCAACATCAATCCGTCGAACACGGGCGACGTGGTCGGCGAGTTTGCCCGCGCCAGCACCGATCAGGCCCACAAGGCCATAGCGGCCGCCAAGGCCTCCTTCCCGAAATGGTCGCATTCCACCCCGCAGGAGCGGCACGACGTTCTGCTCAAGATCTCGACCGAGATCCTGGCCCGTAAGGAGGAACTCGGCCGGCTGCTGGCGCGCGAGGAAGGCAAGACGCTCCCCGAAGGCATCGGCGAGGTGACGCGCGCCGGGCAGGTCTTCGACTTTTTTGCCGGCGAGGCGCTGCGGCTCAGCGGCGAAAAGCTGGCTTCGGTGCGCCCCAACGTGGAGGTCGAGGTCACCCGCGACCCGGTGGGCGTCGTTGGGCTGATCACCCCCTGGAACTTCCCCATCGCGATCCCGGCATGGAAGATCGCGCCGGCGCTCTGCTACGGCAACACGGTGGTGTTCAAGCCGGCCGATCTCGTGCCCGGCTCGGGCCACGCGCTAGGCGAGATCATCGCCCGCTCCGGGCTGCCCCAAGGAGCCTTCAACCTCGTCATGGGCCGCGGCTCGGTGGTGGGCGAAGTGTTCCTGAACCATCCGGACGTCGCCGCCATCAGCTTCACCGGTTCGGCCGCCACGGGCCGCAAGGTCGCCCAGGCCTGCATCAACCGCCTGGCCAAATTCCAGCTCGAGATGAGCGGCAAGAACCCGCTGGTCGTGCTGGATGACGCCGATCTCAAGGTGGCGGTCGAAGTCGCCGTGCAGGGCGCCTTCTTTTCGACCGGCCAGCGCTGCACGGCGTCCTCGCGCCTCATCGTGACCGAGGGTATCCACGACCGCTTCGTCGAGGCGCTGGTCGAGCGGACGAAGAGCCTCGTGGTCGACGACGCCCTGAAGCCCGGCACCCACATCGGCCCCGTCGTCGACCAGAGTCAACTCGACAAGGACCTCGAATACATCAAGATCGGGCAGGACGAGGGCGCCAAGCTCGTGGCGGGTGGCGAGCTGCAGCGACGGGACAATCCGGGCTTCTATCTGGCGCCGGCCATCTTCACGGAAGCCCGGCACGACATGCGGATTTCGCGGGAGGAGATCTTCGGGCCGCTCGCCGCCATCATCCGGGTCAAGGATTACGACGAGGCGCTCGCCACGGCCAACGACAGCGAGTACGGCCTGTCGTCCGGCATCTGCACGACCAGCCTCAAACATGCCAGCCACTTCAAGCGCAATGCGGAAGCCGGCATGGTGATGGTCAACCTGGCCACGGCCGGCGTCGATTATCACGTGCCCTTCGGCGGCCGGAAGGGGTCGAGCTACGGCCCGCGCGAACAGGGCCGTTACGCGGCGGAGTTCTACACCTCCGTGAAAACCGCCTACACGCTGCCGTGAGAGCACCATGAACGGCCCCGGCACTCTCGTTCTGGTCGACGGGATCGAAGCTCTCGTCGACCTCATCCCGCGCGAGGAAGCGACCTACGAGGCCGTGCTGGGCGGCTCGCCGTTCAATACGGCCGTGGGTCTGGGCCGCCTCGGGGTTCGGACCGGTTTCGCGGGCCGATTGTCGAGCGACAGCATGGGCGAAGCGTTCCGCAAGCGGCTCGACGAGACGGGCATCGACACCAGTTTGGTGCTGCGCAGCTCCGACCCGTCGCCTCTCGCCTTCGTGACGCGCGGCACCGCCGTGACCGGCGCGCGTTACAGCTTCTATCTCCGCGCAACGGCCTATGACGGGCCCTCGCCCCTTCCAGCGGATTGGCCCGACCATGCGGCCCATCTTCATGTCGGATCGTTCTCGGCGGTCGACGGCGCACTGGGCGAGGCCGCGATCACCGCGCTCGCCGCTGCGGGCAGCCGCGCCACGACGAGTTTCGATCCGAATATCAGGCCCTTCGTCGTGCCGCCGCGCGAGGAAACCGTGCGTCTCGTCGAGGCGCGGGTGCGACTCGCCACGGTGGTCAAGGCGAGCGAGGAGGATTTCGACTGGCTCTATCCAGGCACCCGGCCGGCCGATGCCGCCGCCCGCTGGGCCAAAATGGGGCCGCACCTGCTCGTGGTGACCCGCGGCGGCGCCGGAGCGGAGGCCTATTTCGGCGGCGAACGACTCACCCAGCCCGCGCCGACCATCGACGTCGTCGACACGGTCGGGGCAGGCGACAGCTTCATGGCCGCGCTGCTGGCCGCCATGGCGGATTCGGGCGCCTTGGGGACCGGCAAGGCGCAGGTCCCGAGCGAGCGCCAGGTCGGCCACTGGCTGATGTACGCCGTCGCGGCGGCCGCCATCACCTGCACCCGGAAAGGTGCGGACCCGCCGACGCGGCTTGAATTGGATAAGGTGCTCGGGCGAACGGCAGCCGACCAGCACGCCTGATCGGCGTCGCGCGAAGCTCCCGGTAAGGCCGCGCCGATCCCGCGATCCTCAGCCGAGCGGCAAAAATCGTCTGGCCTGTCAGGTGCTGAGCGCCGGGGGTAAGCTACGACCGTGCCGTCCGGTCGCGTCTTCCGCCCTCACCCCAGCGCCGCCTCCAGCGCATTGCGGGTTGGGCGGGGCGCCGCCGTTTCGGCGTGGTCGATCGGCACCCACCCCTGTGGCGTCGGGCCGCCCTGGGCCCAGTCGAGCAATTCGACCGTATGCACGATCGGAACCGCGGTCCCTTGGGAGATCTGCGTCATGCAGCCGATGTTGCCGGTGGCGATGATCTCCGGCCGGACACGCTCGATGTTGGCCACCTTGCGTCGGCGCAGGGCCTGGGCCAGCTCCGGCTGCAGCAGATTGTAGGTTCCGGCCGAGCCGCAGCAGATATGGCCTTCGGGCACATCCTTCACCACGAAGCCCGCCGCCGCCAGCAATTGTTTCGGCAAATCGGTGATCTTCTGGCCGTGCTGCATCGAGCAGGCCGAATGATAGGCCACGATTTGGCCTGTGGCGCGGGCCGGCGCATCGAGCGCCAGCGTGCCCAGGTACTCGGTGATATCGAGGGTCATCTCCGACACGCGCCGCGCCTTCGCGGCATAGGCCGGATCCTCCCGCAGCATGAAGCCGTAGTCCTTGACGGTGGTGCCGCAGCCGGAGGCCGTCATCAGAATGGCGTCGAGCCCCTCGCCCTCGATCTCCCGGGTCCAGGCATCGATGTTGTTCCGCGCATATCCGAGCGCTTCGTGCTCCCGTCCCATGTGGTGCACCAGGGCCCCGCAGCACCCTTCGCGGCGCGGCAGCACGACGTCGACACCGTGACGACCCAAGAGCCGAATCGCGGCCTCGTTGATCGAGGGCCGCAGAACCTGCTGGGCGCATCCGGTCAGGATGGCGACCCGCCTGGCTTTTCCGTCGCTTCTGGGGCTCGGCGGAATGGTGTTGCCAGGCCGAAAGGCTGCCTTGGGGGTCGGGCCGGCAGGCGCCAGATCCAGGCTGGCCGCGATCCTGCGTCCGATGCCGGGGACGACCGCCAGCAGCGGCCGCAAGGGCTTGGCGAGCCGCGCCGCCGTGAGCGCCAGCCGGAACCGTTGCCGATGCGGCAAAATCGCCGCGTAGAGGCTTCGAAGGAGGCGATCCGCGAAGGGGCGGGAGTAGGTTTCCTCGATATGGATGCGGGCGTGGTCGACGAGGTGCATGTAGTGGACGCCCGAGGGGCAGGTCGTCATGCAGGACAGGCAGGACAGGCACCGGTCGATGTGTTTCACCACCTCTGGCGTCGCCGCCTTGCCGCCTTCGAGCATGTCCTTGATGAGGTAGATGCGGCCGCGCGGCGAATCGAGTTCGTCGCCGAGCAGGAGATAGGTGGGGCATGTGGCGGTACAAAAGCCGCAATGGACGCAGGTCCGCAGAATGCGTTCCGACTCGGCGGTCCGGCTGTCGGCGAGTTGGTCGGGGGCGAAGCGGGTCTGCATGAACGATGCTCGACGATCGAGGCGTGGGACTTTGCTCCAGTCTTACCCCTTCCGGCCGGCGAAGCGAAACCCAATAAGTCTCGGGGGCGCTCGCGACACCCCTCGCCTAGGCGCCGCGGGGATCGGCTGCGGCCGGCCCGTTATCGGGCTTTGAGCCCATATGACGCACAAGGCCCGGCCGCCCGCCATTGCGCTCCCACCGCCTTTGTGATTTTTGAAGGCATGCTTGTGTCCGCCGCCCTGTTGTATTCGACGGGCGGGGCCGGCGAGGGAGCGGCGGGGTTCATGCGAAGGATCGGTTCTGTTGTGGCCAGCTTGGCGGCGTCTTCCGTGCTGCTGGGGGTCGGGGCAAGGGCCTGGGCCAACGGCATCGGCTATGCCGAGCCCGGACAGATCGGCTTTCAGGTCGGCGTCACGCCGATCGCGCGCGAGATCCAAAGGTTCCACAACGGCCTGCTCATGCCGATCATCACGGCGATCAGCCTCCTGGTGCTGGGGCTGTTGCTTGTCTGCATCATTCGCTTCAACGAAAAGGCCAATCCGACCCCGACGCGCACGACCCACAACACGTTGCTCGAAGTTGCCTGGACCATCCTGCCGGTCCTTGTCCTGGTGGTGATCGCAATTCCGTCGTTTCGCTTGCTGACCCGGCAGCTTGAGATCCCGAAACCCGACGTGACCATCAAGGCAATCGGCAAGCAGTGGTACTGGTCCTACGACTATCCGAAGGATCAGGCGGGAGGCTTCAGCTTCGATTCGACCCGTCTCGACGACAAGGACCTGAAATCCGGCGATATCCGCCTGCTTTCCGTCGACAACGAAGCCGTCGTGCCGATCGACAAAATCGTCGAGGTCCAGGTGACCGGCGCCGACGTGATCCACTCCTTCATCGTCCAGTCGCTCGGCATTCGCATCGATGCCGTCCCGGGCCGCCTCAACACGACTTGGTTCAAGGCCGACCGGGAAGGCATCTATTACGGCCAGTGCTCCAAGCTCTGCGGCAAAGATCACGCCTATATGCCCATCGCGGTCCGGGTGGTGAGCCAGGAGCAGTATGACGCCTGGCTGCAGGACGCGAAAAAGAAGTTCGCCGACGGCGGCGCCCCGTATTCCGTCGCCGCCCTTCCGGTCCGCCAGTAAACGCATCGCCGAGCCGAGGATTTTATGGCTACCACCGCAACCGCCGCCCATGCCGGAGCCGATGCTCATCCCCATGGATGGCGACGCTACCTGTATTCGACCAACCACAAGGATATCGGCACTCTTTATCTCGTGTTTGCGATCTTCGCAGGGTGCGTCGGCGGCGCCATCTCGATGCTGATGCGGCTGCAACTGATGAACCCGCAATGGATGTTCATGGCCCATCTGGCGCAGTGGATCGGCCAAGCCGGGCCCGACAATGCGCTCGATGCCGGCAAGAACCTCTACAACGTGCAGATCACGGCGCACGGGCTCATCATGATCTTCTTCATGGTCATGCCGGCTCTGATCGGCGGCTTCGGCAATTGGTTCGTGCCGCTCATGATCGGGGCGCCGGACATGGCCTTCCCGCGCCTGAACAACATCTCGTTCTGGCTGCTGCCGGCCGCCTTCCTGCTGCTTCTCATTTCGCTGAACGTAGAAGGCGCGCCGGGCATGAAGGGCTTTGGCGGCGGCTGGGTCTTGTATCCGCCGCTGTCCTCGAATGCCGGTCATCCAGGTCCGGCCATGGATTTCGTCATCCTGGCGCTCCATCTGGCCGGTGCTTCCTCGATCCTGGGCGCCATCAACTTCATCACGACCATCTTCAACATGCGTGCGCCCGGCATGACCATCCACAAGATGCCGCTGTTCGCCTGGTCGGTGCTGGTGACCGCCTTCCTGCTGGTCCTGGCTCTTCCGGTGCTGGCCGGCGCGATCACGATGCTGCTGACCGACCGGAATTTCGGCACCGCATTCTTCGATCCGGCGAACGGGGGCGATCCGCTGCTGTTCCAGCACCTGTTCTGGTTCTTCGGCCATCCGGAAGTCTACATCATGATCCTGCCAGCCTTCGGCATGATCAGCCATATCGTTTCGACCTTCTCGAAAAAGCCGATCTTCGGCTATCTCGGCATGGCTTATGCCATGGTGGCGATCGGTGTCGTCGGTTTCCTCGTGTGGGCCCACCACATGTATACGGTGGGCCTGTCGCTCGATACGCAGCGCTACTTCGTCTTCGCGACGCTGGTCATCGCGGTGCCGACGGGCGTCAAGATCTTTTCCTGGATCGCGACGATGTGGGGCGGGTCCATTTCGTTCAAGACGCCGATGCTCTGGGCGATGGGCTTCATCTTCCTTTTCACGATCGGCGGCGTGACGGGGGTGGTGCTCGCCAATGCGGGCGTGGACCGGGCCCTGCACGAAACCTATTACGTCGTGGCCCACTTCCACTACGTGCTCTCGCTCGGCGCCGTCTTCGGCTTGTTCGCCGGCTTCTACTACTGGTTCCCGAAGATGTCGGGCTACATGTACAATGAAAAGCTCGGGCAGATTCAGTTCTGGTTGATGTTCGTCGGCGTCAACGTCACCTTCTTCCCGCAGCACTTTCTCGGCCTGGCCGGAATGCCGCGCCGCTACGTCGACTATCCGGATGCCTATGCGCTCTGGAACGAGGTCTCCTCGGTCGGGGCGCTCATCTCCGGGGCGGGCGTGGTGCTGTTCCTCTATATCGTCTACGAGGCTTTTGCCGTGAAGCGAGTCGCCGGCGACAACCCCTGGGGCCCGAGCGCCACCACGCTGGAGTGGACGCTGTCTTCGCCGCCGCCTTTCCACCAGTTCGAAACCCTGCCCCGCATCACGGGCTCGGATCATTGATCTCGACAGGGCCGCCTCGTCCGGGAGCGGCCCCCTAGGCCTCGGCAAGTCAGCATCGGATCGCCTCTCTCATGAGCCTGGTTAGAGAACGAGCCCCCGAGTCGGACGGCCTTTTCGAGGCGTCGACCGCAACGCCGGGCGACTACCTGGAGCTGCTGAAGCCTCGGGTGATGTCGCTCGTCGTGTTCACGGCCTTGTGCGGCCTGGTGGTAGCGCCCGTTCACCCCAACCCGGTCCTCGCCTTTGCGTCGCTTCTGGCCATCGCGGTCGGCGCGGGCGCATCGGGCGCGCTCAATATGGCCTATGATGCCGACATCGATCGGTTGATGGCCCGCACTCGCGGCAGGCCGATTCCGAGCGGGCGTGTCGCGGCGAGCGAGGCCCTCGCCTTCGGTTGCATCCTCTCGCTGTTCTCCGTGATGCTGATCGGCTTGTCCGCGAACTGGCTTTCGGCCGCGCTCCTCGGCTTCACGATCCTGTTCTATGCGGTGGTCTACACAGTCTGGCTCAAACGTTCGACGCCGCAAAACATCGTGATCGGGGGAGCCGCCGGCGCCCTGCCGCCGGTGATCGGCTATGCGGCCGCGACGGGTACCGTCACGCTCGACAGTCTGCTGCTTTTCGCCATCATCTTCCTGTGGACGCCACCGCATTTCTGGGCGCTGGCGCTGCTGCGCTCGGACGATTACGCGCGTGCCGGCGTGCCGATGATGCCCAACGTCAAGGGCCCGGCGCGGACCCGCCTCGAGATCCTCGTCTATTCGGCGGTGCTGGTGCCGCTCGCCACGCTGCCCTGGTTCACGGGGCTCGGGGGACCGCTTTACGGCATCGTCGCGCTGCTGACCGGCGCGGTGTTCATGCTGTTGGCGGTCCGCTGCTACAAGCGTCGCGAAGGCCAAGCCGCCGACAAGGCCGCTAAGCAGCTTTTCGCCTTTTCCATTCTGTATCTGTTCCTCTTGTTCGCCGTTCTTCTGGCCGAGCGCGGCTTGCCGTTCGCGGCGCCGTTTGGGTGATGCTGGAACTTTGGTCATGGTGGACAGCAAGGTGAAGGGCATCGTTCTCACGCCCGAGCAGCAGCGCAGCCGTCGCGCGCGCAACATCGCCATCGCTCTCGTGGTCGGCCTGCTGGTCGTCCTGGTTTACGTCCTGACCATCGCCAAACTCGGGTCGCATGTCGCCGATCGGAAGCTCTAAGCCATGACCTCCTCCGACAACGGCGCACGCTCCCGTCGACGCCACCGCCCCACCGCCCTCGCGGTCTTTGCCGTCTTCGTGCTGATGGTCGGCGTGAGCTATGCGTCGGTTCCGCTCTATCGCGCATTCTGCCGCGCCACGGGCTACGGCGGAACGCCTCAGGTTGCCAAAGCCGGCCCGCAGACCGCAGGCGCCCGCACGCTGACGGTCAGGTTCGATGCCAATGTGGCGCCTGGCTTGCCCTGGACCTTCCAGCCCGAAACACCGGAAATCTCGCTGCGGACAGGGACCACGGCCACAATCTACTACCGGATCCGCAACCTGGCGGGTCGCGATACCGCGGCCAACGCGCAATACAATATCTCCCCCGAAGTCGGCGGGTTCTACTTCAACAAGATCGCCTGCTTCTGCTTCAACGAGCAGCACCTCGGCCCCGACGAGGTTGCGGAATTGCCCGTCGTCTTCTTCCTGGATCCGGCGCTCGAGAAAGATCCGACGATGAAGAACGTGGACACGGTTACCCTGTCCTACACGTTCTTCGCGGCCAAGAAGCCGCCCGCCGTTGCCGTGACAGGAGGCGGCAACAAAGCCTCCGAAGCGCCGAAACTCTGACGAAATGTCGGCGCCGTCTTGACCGGCGGCGATGAACAAGGCAAGTCCCGAACGGGTGCCTCACGAAGGGAAGACGCCATGGCCGAGGTCCATGCCAAGCCGCATCACGACTACCATCTGGTGGCCCCAAGCCCGTGGCCCGTGGTCGGCGCGGTCAGCGCGTTCATCACTGCGCTCGGCGGCATCTTGTGGATGAAGAACCTGCCCTTCGCCAGCCTGCATCTCGGACCTTATATTTTCGGCGTCGGCGTCCTGGGCGTGCTCTACACCATGTTGGCCTGGTGGACGGATGTCATCCGCGAGGCGACATACGAGGGCGCTCACACTCGCGTCGTCCAGATCAGCCACCGCTATGGCATGATGCTGTTCATCGCCTCGGAAGTGATGTTCTTCGTCGCCTGGTTCTGGGCCTATTTCAACGTCAGCCTGTTTCCGGGGAGCCCAATCGAATACCTGCGGACGGATTTCACCGGAGGCCACTGGCCACCGAAAGGGGTGGCCACTCTCGACCCCTTTCATCTGCCACTGTTCAATACGCTGATCCTGCTGACCTCGGGCACCACCATCACCTGGGCCCACCATTCGCTGCTTCACAACGATCGGAAAGGTTTGAAATACGGCCTGATCCTGACCGTTCTCCTCGGCGTGCTGTTCACCAGCGTGCAGGGCTACGAATACGCGCACGCCGAATTCGCATTCAAGAACAGCATCTACGGCTCGACCTTCTTCATGGCGACCGGATTCCACGGCTTCCACGTCATCATCGGGACGATATTCCTGCTGGTTTGCACGATCCGCGCCTTTGCGGGCCAATTCACGCCGCGACGCCACCTCGGCTTCGAATTCGCTGCCTGGTACTGGCACTTCGTCGACGTCGTGTGGCTGTTTCTTTTCGTGTGCATCTACGTCTGGGGTTCGTGGGGCGCCGTCGGCGAAGCCGCCGCGTCCTGACCCGACCGCGCCGCCGATGCCGTCCCCGAGCACGAGCTTCGCCAAAGGAGCCTCCTGCGGTCGGTCTTGAAACAGTGAAGTGCCCTCGAAAGATGGAGCATGATTCGCTGCAGCGATGGTGCTCCAGGGGGACCGCCGATGCCGGACCAGAACTATCCCCCGATCTCCCCTTACTGGCCGGGCCTCGCGGGGCATTGCCCGCGCTGCGGCAAGGGAAAGCTGTTTCGCGGTTTCATCGCCCTCGCGCCGCACTGCGACGTCTGCGGCCTCGATTTCGACTTCGCCGATGCAGGAGATGGACCGGCGGTGTTCGTGTCCTTCGCGGCCGGACTGATCGTGGTCGGAGCGGCGCTGGTGGTCGATATCCTCTACGAACCGCCGATCTGGGTTCATCTGCTGATCTCGCTGCCTCTCGTTCTGATCCTCTGCCTGGGGCTGCTCAGGCCTTTGAAGGGGTTGCTGATCGGCGTTCAATATCGCCATCGCACCGAACAGGGAAAGGTCGAGCCCTGAGCCCGACCCCCTTCTCCACCCGCGTAGAAGCGCCCTGGCGCGGGCTGGTCGGCCCCGGCATTGCGGCTCTGGTGAGCCTCACGATCCTGATCGGTCTCGGCGTATGGCAGGTCGAGCGCCTGGCCTGGAAGGAGAAGCTGATCGCCACCATCGCGGAACGCACAACCGCGCCGCCCGTCCCCTTGCCGCCGGAAGCGGAATGGTCCCGGTTGCAGCCGGGCGACTACGCCTACCGGCATGTCGTGTTGAGCGGCACGTTCGAGCACGACAATGAAGCCCATGTGTTCCGTCCGCTGATGGAGGCCAAGGGGCCGGCGCACGGGCTTGGCTTTCTGGTGCTGACGCCCCTGCGCCTGGCATCGGGCGCCCATGTCATCGTCAATCGCGGTTTCGTGCCGTCCGACAAGGCGGATGCGGCGACGCGCCATGCGGGCCAGTTCGAAGGCCCGGTCACGGTGACGGGACTGATGCGCGAACCTGAGCCACGCAACTATTTCACCCCCGCGGACGAGCCGGCGCGCGACCTATGGTTCACCCGGGATCCGGCGGCGATCGCGCAGGTCTATCAGCTCGATCGGCCCGCTCCCTTCACGATCGATGCCGACGCTTCGCCCGTGCCGGGCGGTCTGCCGCAAGGTGGCGAAACGGTGCTCGACATTCCGAACAATCATTTGTCCTATGCACTGACCTGGTTCGGCCTGGCGCTCGGCCTCGCCGGCGTGTTCGCGGTCTATGCGGCGCGGCGGCTGCGGTCTTGAGGTGGCTGCCCGGACGCCGCCGAGGCACCGAGGTTCGTCGTCGGCCACGGCGCCCGCCGTGGCAGGCGGCCTGCCGGCCCCGAATTTCTGAGTGAGGATTTTCCGGTGCGGAAACGTTACAGTCGTCGTCGACCTTTGGCCAAGCGGGGATGCCAGCCGTGAATTACGTTTCGACCCGTGGGACGGCGCCCGTGCTGGGCTTCGACGGCGCGCTCCTGGCGGGGCTCGCACTGGACGGCGGGCTCTACGTGCCGCATGCAACTCCCTCGTTCGATGCGGAAGAGATCGCCGCATTTGCCGGCCTGCCCTATGCGGAAGTCGCGGCGCGAGTCATCGCACCTTTCGCCGAGGAAAGCTTCGCGCCCGACCGGCTCCGAGCCATGACCTCGGCTGCCTATTCGGGCTTCCGGCATCCGGCGGTCACGCCGCTGAGCCAGCTTGGCGACAACCTCTTCGTTCTCGAGCTCTTCCATGGGCCGACGCTCGCCTTCAAGGATGTGGCGATGCAATTGCTGGGCCGCATGATGGAGGAGGCGCTGGGCCGGCGCGGGCAGCGTACCACCATCATCGGCGCGACCTCGGGCGATACCGGAGCCTCGGCCATCGAAGCCTTTCGCGGCCTGCCCTCGGTCGATCTCTTCATCCTGTATCCGCACGGCCGCGTCTCCGACGTGCAGCGCCGGCAGATGACGGGCGTCGACGCACCGAACGTGCATGCCCTCGCGCTCGAAGGCACCTTCGACGACTGCCAGGCGATCGTCAAAGCCCTGTTCAACCATCATGCGTTCCGCGACGAATTGAATCTTTCGGGCGTCAATTCGATCAACTGGGCCCGCGTCGTCGCGCAGATCGCCTATTACTTCGTGGCAGCCGTGGTTTTGGGCGCGCCCAGCCGAAGGGTGTCCTTCTCGGTCCCGACGGGCAATTTCGGCGATGTGCTGGCCGGCTGGATGGCCAAGACCATGGGCCTGCCGGTCGGGCGCCTGGTCGTCGCCACCAACGAAAACGACATCCTGGCCCACTGCTTGGTGTCGGGCACCTATGAGGTTCAGGGCGTGCGCCCCACTCAGTCGCCGTCCATGGACATCCAGGTCTCGTCGAACTTCGAGCGGCTGCTCTTTGCGGCCTACGGGCGCGATGCCGCGGCGGTCCGCCGCCTCATGGCCGGCCTCGGCCAGTCCGGGCGGTTTTCGATCGCCGAGGCGCCGCTCGGCCGCATCAGGGCCGAGTTCGATGCGTTCCGGATCGACGAACCGGCGACGCAGGCCGAAATGGCTCGCGCGTGGCGCGATTCGGGCACGATCCTCGATCCGCACACGGCGGTCGGCGTCGGCGCGGCCCGCGAGGCTCTCGCCGCCGACCGTGCCACCCCGGTCGTCGTCCTCGGCACCGCGCACCCGGCCAAGTTTCCCGATGCGGTGGAGCGGGCGACCGGGCAGCGACCGCCGCTCCCGCCGCATCTGGCCGACCTCCTCTCGAAGAAAGAACATTTCACCGTGTTGCCCAAAGACGTCGTTGCGATCGAGCGGTTCATCCGCGAACACACGGGACGGGACGGCGGGGTCC
>JBBPYT010000094.1:0-2252 GCA_038199665.1 Hyphomicrobiales bacterium | reverse complement strand
GCCTGTGCCGGCATTTCGGGATCGAAGCCGAGGCTCAGGAATTGTTGAACGAACTGAAGGCCGAGACCGATCCCGAACAGATCGTCGAAACCCTCAAGACATCCATGCCGATCGAGGAATGAGGCGGGTCCTCCGTCTCGAAGGGTTGCGACCGTCAGGTGACCAGGAGAACACCATGGATAAGCGCAGGCTGGGCAGGTCGGATCTGTTTGTCGGACCGTGGTGCCTTGGCGGCAACGTTTTCGGCTGGACGGCGGACGAGGTTACGTCCTTCAAGCTGCTCGACGCCTTCGTCGAGGCGGGCTTCGACTTCATCGACACCGCGGACGTTTATTCGAACTGGGTGCCTGGCCATGTCGGCGGCGAATCCGAGACGGTGATCGGGCGTTGGTTGAAGGCGAGGAACAACCGGGAGCGGGTGATCATCGCCACGAAGGTCGGCATGGGCCGGGGCGCGGGTCAGGAGAACTTGTCCAAGAGCTACATCATCGACGCCGCGGAAGCTTCGCTGAAGCGTCTGCAGACCGACCGCATCGATCTCTATCAAGCTCATCAGGACGATCCCGGCCGGCCGGTCGACGAGCCCCTCGAGGCGTTCGCGCATTTGATCAAGGCCGGAAAGGTGCGATTTATCGGGGCCTCGAATTTCAGCGCGGAACGCCTCGCCGCGGCGCTGGACGCGAGCGAGCGTTTAGGCTTGCCGCGCTATGAGAGCATTCAGCCGGAATACAACCTCTATTCACGGCAGGGTTTCGAGGACGGGCTGCAACAGCTTTGCGTCGACAAGGCCCTGGGCGCGATCCCATACTTTTCGCTGGCAGCCGGCTTTCTGACCGGCAAATACCGTTCGGCAACCGACTTCGGCAAAAGCCCGCGCGGCGGCGGCATGGCGAAGTACCTGAACGAGCGGGGGAACCGCATCCTCGCTCAGCTCGACGCCGTCGCGGCTCGACACCGCGCCCAGCCCGCGCAGGTCGCGCTGGCCTGGTTGATGGCGCAACCCGCCGTGACCGCGCCGATCGCCAGCGCCACATCCGTCGAACAGCTCCACAGTTTGGCGCGGGCCGCCGAAATAAAGCTGTCGACGGCAGATCTCGAGGAACTCAGCCGCGCGAGCGCGTAACCGGGATCGGGCTACTTGGCCATGCTTGGTACGATGGCGCTTCTGTTCGCGGCAGGCCTTTGGGCTGGCGTGCAGAATGCCCTTGCCGGTGGTGGCTCGTTCATCACTCTTCCGGTGCTGATCCTCAGCGGCATGGATGCGCGGGCCGCCAACCTCACGTCCACGGTCGCCCTGTTTCCGGGACAATTGAGCAGCGGTTTTGCGGCGCGTTCTCTCGTCATGGGTGCAGAACGTCTTTCGTTCCGCACCCTGCTGATCATCAGCTTCGCCGGCGGTCTCGCCGGGGGCGTGTTGCTGCTGCTCACGCCTGTTGGTTTTTTTGCGCGGCTGCTGCCCTGGCTGATGCTGTTCGCAACCGCGGTTTTCGCCTGGGGAAGTTTCGGGCCTCGCTCACGAAATCGAGCCGGGGCGAAATCGAGGCCCATGGCCGCTGCTCTGGCACAGCTTCTCATTGCCGTTTACGGCGGCTATTTCGGTGGCGGGATCGGCTTTCTGATGATGGCTGCGCTGACCATGGCCGGCCTTCCGGCGCGTCGGGCCGGCGCGACCAAAAACGTGCTGGCGGCCGTGATGAATGCATCCGCGGTCGCGCTGTTCGTCTTCTCGCCTGCTGTTCACTGGTTTTCAGCGCTGGTTCTCGGCAGCGGCGCGCTCTTCGGCGGTATCGGGGGCGCCTGGATGCTGAAGCGGATCGACGACGGGGCTCTACGCATCTTGATCGTTGTTCTCGGCGCGGCGATCACGATCGGGCTGTTTCTCCGCCCCGTATGATCGGATCGGTCCAACCCTCGCCGGAACAAAATTTAGAGGCTTGAGGTTTGCTGCGAGCAGTCCGGAAAGCCTCGACCGAGCTGTTCGATCCGGCCACCTTTTTGTTTCGGCTCGCCTGCGTCCGCTGACGTCGGCTTTCTCGCAAGGAGCTCAACCGCATGCGCGCGCTGACTTGGCACGGCAAAGAGGATATTCGCTGCGAAAGCGTCCCGGATCCCATCATCGAGCATCCGCGGGACGCCGTGATCAAGGTCACGGCTTGCGCGATCTGCGGTTCCGATCTCCACATCTATGACGGGCTCATGCCCGGAATGAAGAGCGGCGACGTCCTCGGTCACGAGACGATGGGCGAGGTGGT
>JBBPYT010000093.1:0-2359 GCA_038199665.1 Hyphomicrobiales bacterium | reverse complement strand
CCGCGTCATCGGCATTGCGTAAATTAGGCATTGCTGTTCCGTGCTGGCGCAGGCTGACATCGTCTTGATAGATCACGGTGAAATCGCGAAATGACCGCTGAACGCCAGCGGAATCTTTGTAGTCGACCGTTGCCGACGCGTTGCTGCGGTCGTTGATCCCTGCTTCGAGATCGGTCTTCCAGATTGCGTTCTTGGGCTCGATCACGAGAGCGCCGACTGCGCCATGAGAGCTGTGCTTGATGACATCCGCCATGTCCCGCAAAGCGATGGCGCCGAACTCGACCGGCTTGGCGACCGGGACGAAAGCGGTGCGTCCATCGGCGAGTCGGGTCGGGGTTAGGGCGAAGTCGCCTGCATACCAGTCGTAAGTGCGGGGCGGACCTCCGGGCGCGACTGTCGAATCCTCGGTCAGTCCGACGTTGGAACCGTCCTGGTTCAACCCGTTTAGGGCCACCAGTTGCGCGTGAAGGCCGACGCGATTCGACGAAGAAAACTGATTGAAGTTGAAGCCCTTTGTGGTCGGCGGCATGCCGTTATTGCTCCAGCTGGCCTGGTAGTTGGTAATCTTGGGATCTGCGCCATCTCGGACGGTGTCCGGCATCTCAGCAGGCAGCGTGTTGGTTAGTGTGACCGAAATGCACTCCCCCGCCGCAGCTCGCAGGATGAGGGGCTCGGCGTGATGCTTGTCGAAGCAAAGTGGCGCGGGAGTCCCGGGGCCATTCTGATCGCAGATGATTTTGTCGATCGAGGCAGGGTCGCCAGGCTTGGTATTCAGGCTTTCTCGGGTTCGCACGAACACAATGGCATCGGGATCCGTGAGGCCGAAATTGCTGTTGTAGGTCACGCCGCTCGCTGTCCCGAAGATATCGCGGGCGAGGCCGGCCGTGACGGCGATACGGCGACGCGCGACTCCCGAGGGGCAAGATTCCCCCCCGGCGCCCAACAAATCTCCTGGATCAGCCGGATTGCTGGGCAGTCGTTTCAGGAAGGGCTCGTTCCTCTTCCAGGAATAGGCGCGCAAAATGCCCCACTGACCGTCCCAGAGATTATCGGTCGCGGTCGATGAGAACAGATAATCGGTGTCGAGTTGTGGGGTGACGGGATGGATATCGACGTTGAATTCGAAATGCTCGGATATGCCTATCGGCTGAGCGTTCATCCAGCCGCTGTTGGGCGACTCCGGCTGCGACAGCCACTTCACGCCGTGCATGTTGAAGATGTGGTTTTCTTCCTGCGCGCCTTGAATCAGGCGGACCTGAACGCGGTCGCCCGCATAGGCCATCAGCAGCGGTGTCGCGGGATCGCCCGGCGTGCGTCCCGCGCCAAGCGCTTCGGTGAAGATTTCTTTGCCGGCATCGTTCTGCCCCGCATGCACCTTGGAGCTGAATACGTTCGCCATATTGCCGGGGTCGCTCGTGCCGAACGCCCGCTGCCTGGCGCAGCTCTGGCTACCGTCCGGCATCATGTCGCAGGCGAAAGGATTTAGCGGCGTCACGCCAGGCGCCACGATGGTCTGTTCGCTGATCCTCAGTGGGATTGGCTCGTTCCGGTAATTGAGCAGTTGAGAGCCCGGATCTTTGGTCGAAATGCCCTCGGGTAAGGGAGTGCCCGTATGGAGGGTCGGGTTTGGCAGTTCGGCCTCGACGCGGTTGACGCCGTTGACTGGCCGGTTGGCCTGCTGCCCGGCGGCCGGTTTGTCGGTGGTATAGACGAGCGAATAATCAGCGAAGGCGAGGTTGAATTCGCGCGCTGTCCGATTTGGGTCAACGCATGCCGGATCACTGGTCGAGGCGCAGGTGGCGCCCTTTTTCGGCGTGATAATGTTGGCCGCATAGGATGTCGGGCCACCGTCGCCGCCTGGCCCGGTCCGAGTACCCAGAGGGGTCTTGCCGTCCAGCGTTTCCCACAATGAGTCGGCCGGTTCCACGATCAAGGCGGCGTAAAGGCCATGGTGTTGATGCGAACTCGGTCCGAAATGGTCGTGCGTGAACACCGTGCGCAACGTGCGATCTTGGCCATCCGGTCCCTTCTTGTTGAGCAGGGGGTCGGCCCACCAGCGCTGCACGGTCGTCTGCGCGCCGCAGAACGGATGTAGTCGCGCCATTTCGGGGCTGTCCCAGGCGGTCGGGTCGGTACCGGCCGGGCATTGCCCGCGCGAGTCTCCCGCCATATTGCCAGTGGCGAACAGCTCGTGGACCTTGGGCGTGAGCCGCTCCGCCGATCCCACCGATTGCTGGTAGCGGTTGAAGGCCGAAATGCGTTCGCGCACCTCGTCGGCCGCCAGCGTGCCATCCTCGTAGTTCCAGCCGTTGCCCGATCCGTCGGACGAGGTGACGTCGAACTTAACGAGATGAATGTG
>JBBPYT010000092.1:0-10532 GCA_038199665.1 Hyphomicrobiales bacterium | reverse complement strand
GGCTCTGGGAAATGTCGGATATCGTGGCCTTGGCGGAAGCTGTCGAAGCGCCCGCGAAGAAGCGCGGGACGTACAAGAAGAAGGTTATCCTCGACGCAACTTCACACTAAGAATGAAGGCGGCTAGTATCGCTGTAACGCCGTTACCAAACCAAACTGATGGTGCGGCACGCATTATGCCGTAAATCGTCCAAAACCCGACGCCGAATACCAGCATAAGAAGCGTTGGTAAGCTGAAGTCATGGGCGCTTCGCGTTCTCCAGGTCTTGATCGCTTGAGGCAAGAACGCGAACGTTGTTAAAATTCCTGCCACGAAACCTAAAGCTTCTATCCAGTCCACGCTAATCGCCCTTCCCGGCCCCCAGCCGACACCTCAAACTAGCATGGATTTTCAAAATGAGGCACCACCCGATGCCGTGAAGTGTCAAGATTTTTGGAGTCGTATAATCGCTTCAAAGCTGACGTTTGGTCGATCCGCCTGGGCGATTTTCAAACTGGCCCACTACCCACATTTTGGATCGCTTGACATCCGCGTCCGCGGGATCTTTGCTTTTGCAGCCAGCCGGACTTCGGCGTGACGCTTCAGGCTGGCCAAATGCCTGAGAAGCAGCCGCCGCAGCGCGGTGCAAAGCGAGGAAACACCATGCGTAGAGCTTTCCTGCAATTGATCGCCGGCGCCGCCGTCGTGGCCGGACTCGGGGTTGCAAGCCTTTCGCCCGCCACCGCTGCCGTCAAAACCCTGGTGTATCTCACGCCGGGCCTCGACCTGCCTTTCTGGCGCTACCTCAGCAAGGGCGTCGAAGATGTCGCCAAGAGCAAGGGCTACGATTTCCAGGCGCTCGATTCCCGCAACAGCGCTCAAACCCAGCTGCAGAACGCCCAGGATTCCGTGGCGCGCGGTGTCGCAGGCATCATTATTTCGCCAACCGATTCCTCGACCGCTCCGAGCGTGCTCGCACTGGCCAAGCAGCACAATGTTCCCGTCGTAATCGCGGACATCGGCACCAATAGCGGCGACTATGAATCCTTCGTGATCTCGGACAATTACAGGGGCGCGCATGACGTGGGCGTCGCACTCGCCGAGGCCCTGAAGAAAAAAGGTTGGCAGGACGGCTCGGTGGGCCTCATCACCATTTCCCAGGCGCGGAAAAACGGCCAGGCCCGCACCAAGGGCTTCCTTGACGGGCTGAAGGAAGGGGGCGCGACGAGCAAGCAAGCGGGCTTGCAGCAGATGCAGTCCTACACGGCCGACGAGACGTTCAAGTTCACGCAGGACATGCTGACCGCGAACCCCGGCATGCGCGGCCTGTTCATCCAGACCGACCAACCGGCGGTTGGCGCGCTGCGCGCCATCAAGGCGGGGCGTCGCGAGGGAGACCTGCTCGTGGCAGCCTTCGACGGCATCCCCGAATTCGTCGACCTGCTGAAATCCGGCCAGCTCGTCGTCACCGGCATGCAGCAGCCCTATCTCATGGGCCAGAAGTCGGCCGAGGCCATGGTGACGAAGCTCGGGGGCGGCACGCCCGAAAAGGAGATCCTGGTGCCGATTTTGACGGTCACCAGCGAGAACATCGACAAGCTGCTGCCGACCGTGAAGCAGACCGTCTTCGCCAACGAAGTGAAATAGCCGGGCGACAGCCTCAGACGATGAACGCGCCCGGGGCCGAGCAGGCCGCACCGCTCCTGCTCGCCACGGGCGTGAGCAAGATGTTCGATCGCACGCGGGCGCTCAACGCCGCCGGCTTCGAATTGCGGGCCGGCGAGGTGCACGGTCTTCTCGGCGCCAACGGCGCCGGCAAGTCGACCCTGTCCAAGGTGATCTCCGGGCACGTCGTTCCGGACAGCGGCGAGGTGCTCTATCGGGGCCTTCCGCTCCGCTTTCGCTCGACACGCGATGCCCTGGCGGTCGGTATCGCCATCGTGATGCAGGAAACGAGCCTCGTCCCCGACCTGACGGTGCTCGAAAACATCTTTCTGCCGCTGCTCGGCAAGCCGGGGCGGCTGTCCTTCCCGGCGCTGCGGCGGCGCGGTGGCGAACTCCTGGCAAGCCTCGGCCATGAGGGCATCGTGCCGCTCGAGGCGGAAGTGCGCGGCCTTTCGGCCGCCCAGAAGCAGCTGGTGGAGATCGCCAAGGCGCTGGGGCTCGGGGCCAAGCTCATCATCTTCGACGAGCCTACGGCATCGCTCAGCCCGAGCGAGGTCGAACGGCTGTTCGACATCATGGGCCGCCTCAGGGAAGACGGTTGCGGTCTGGTTTTCGTGTCCCACCGGCTGGAAGAGGTCTTCGCGGTTACCGATCGCGTGACCATCCTGCGGGAGGGACGCACCGTCCTCGCCTCGCGCGAGACCGCGTCGCTGAGCCAGGCCGAACTGATCCGGCATATGGTGGGCCAGGAGCTCGGTGCCATTTATGCCGGTGGGCTCGGCGGCACGGAGCGTCGCGAGGGGCGGGTCGCGTTGGAGGTCGAGGCGCTCGAAGCGCCGCCGCTCGTGCGGAACGTGTCGTTTTCGGTGCGCCGGGGAGAGATCCTGGGGCTGGGCGGCCTCGTCGGAGCCGGTCGCTCGGAGGCGGTCGAGGCGGTGTTCGGGCTGCGGCCGCGACGCGGCGGCAGGATCAGGATAGACGGCCGGGACATCGACATCCGCAAGCCGGGCGACAGCATCCGGGCCGGCATCGGCTTCGTGGCCGAGGACCGACGCAGTCAGAATATCGTGCCCGACATGTCGGTGAAGGAAAACCTGCTGCTGGCGCACCTCGGCGCCCACAGGGGTTTCGGACGCGGCTATGCGGCCAGGGAAGCGGCGGTCGAGCGCCTGCTGCAGAAGCTCGGGCTTCCGGCGGATCGGCTGCTCGACGCCAACATGCTGAACTTTTCGGGAGGCATGCAGCAGAAGATCATCATCGCCCGCTGGCTGCTGCTCGAACCCAAGATCCTGATCCTCGACGAGCCCACCAAAGGTGTCGACATCGGCACCCGGTCCTCGATCTATGGCATGCTGCGCGAGGTCGCCGAAAAGGGCGTAGCCGTCGTGATCGTGTCGTCCGACTTCGAGGAACTGCTGGGCGTCTCCGACCGGGTGGTGGTGATCAGCGACGGCCTGTCCGTAGCCGATCTGCCGAGCGCCCTGCTGGACGAGGAAAAGCTGACCCTCCTGGCTGCCCCGCGGACGTCGATGGCCAAGAACACCGAGCTTCTCCGGGATTTGGCGGACCAGAGCGGCGGCGCCGGCTTCTGGGCACTGATCGAGAAAGACCGTCTGATCTGCCTCAACGCCTTCGTGGCGACCGGCGCGGCCGACCCCGGCTTCGCCACCGGAGACGCCAAACCGATCAGCGACACGCGAATACCGGGTGCACTCGCCCGCCGCGAGTCCATCTTCGTTTCGGAACCCGACGGCAAACGCGCCACGGTTCTGGTGCCGTTGCGCAGCCCGCGCGGTCACGATATGGGCTGGGTGGGTTTGACCCTTCCGGACGGTGCAGCCCTGCCGTCCGCCGAAGCCATAAAGGACCGGGTTCAAGCCCTGTCCGGGGCGCTATGATGGGTGTTGGGCTCGATCCTGTGCGCATGTTGATCTCGCGATGACGAACTCTTCCGCCATGCCGGCGCGCTCGACCCTGGGCTCCCTGAGCAAGAGCCTCGAGATCCGTATGCTGCTGCTGGCGGCCGTGATTGCGGTCGCTTTGTCGCTGCTGTCGCCGTATTTCCTGACCCGATCGAACATCTTCAACATCCTCGACCAGTCCGTGGTGATCGGCATCGTGGCGGTCGGCATGACCTTCGTCATCCTGACGGGCGGCATCGACCTCTCGGTCGGGTCGGTCGCGGGTCTCACGGGCATCCTTCTGGGCTTGGCGCTCCAGCATGTCGCGCTGCCGGTGGCGATAGGTCTGGCCATCGTGGCGGGCGCCGGAATCGGGCTGCTGTCCGGCATCCTCGTCGCCTATTTCGGGCTCGCGGCCTTCGTCGTGACGCTCGGGGTCATGGCGATCGGGCGGAGCCTTGCGTACATCTTCTCGGGCCAGACCGCGATCTCGAACTTCCCGTCCGACATGTCGAGCATTGTCTATACGAGCGTCTTCGGCGTCCCGTCGAACGTGCTGTTCCTTGTCGTGCTTTATCTGGTCGCCTGGGCTTATCTGAGCTTCACCAAGGGGGGCCGCACCATCTATGCGGTCGGGTCCAACAAGGAGGCGGCACGCGCCGCCGGGCTCAACGTCCTGTTCTACGCCGTGCTGCCCTACGTGGTTTCCGGCGCCCTGGCTGCGGTCGCCATCACGTTCTCGATCTCGCAATTGCTGTCGATCGACCCGCTGGCCGGGCAGGGGATGGAACTCGATGCCATCGCGGCTGTGGTGATCGGCGGCGCCAGTCTCTTCGGCGGGCGCGGTTCCATGATCGGCACGCTGATCGGCGTTCTCATCATGGTGATGATCCGCAATGGCCTCAACCTGATGGGCGTGTCGCCCTTCTGGCAGGGTTCGGCGATCGGCACGATCATCATCGTGGCGCTTCTGGTCGAGCGTCTCGTCAGTGCCAGGGTGGGGCGGTAAATCCGGGTCGAGCTTGAGCGAAGGGAAGACACCCATGCATGTTCTGGTGATCGGCGCCGCCGGAATGGTCGGCCGGAAATTGATCGACCGGCTCGTCGAGACCGGCAGGGTGGGCAAGGGGCCGGTAACCGCGCTGACGCTGGTCGACGTGGTCGAACCCTCCGCGCCCAAAATCTTCCCAGGCAAGGTGCGCACGGTGACGGCCGATCTTTCCGCGCCCGGCGAAGCCGAAAGGCTCGTGGCGGAACGGCCCGACCTGATCTTCCATTTGGCCGCTATCGTGTCGGGCGAGGCGGAAGCCGATTTCGACAAGGGATATCGCATCAATCTCGACGGCACGCGCTATCTGTTCGAAGCCATCCGCCACGAGGGAATGAAGCAGCCCTACAAGCCGCGGGTCGTCTTCACCTCGTCGATCGCGGTCTTCGGCGCGCCGTTCCCGGAAAAGATCGGCGACGAGTTCTTTACGACCCCGTTGACGAGCTACGGCACCCAGAAAGCGATCGGCGAGCTTTTGCTTTCCGACTACAGCCGGCGCGGCTTCTTCGACGGGATCGGCATCCGGCTGCCGACGATTTGCGTGCGGCCCGGCAAGCCTAACAAAGCGGCCTCCGGTTTCTTTTCAGGAATTCTGCGCGAGCCGTTGGCCGGCCAGGAGGCGGTGCTGCCGGTGTCCGAGAACGTGCGCCACTGGTTCGCGAGCCCGCGCGCCGCCATCGGTTTCCTGATGCATGCGGCCGAGATCGACCTCGCGCCGCTGGGATGGCGCCGCAACATCAGCCTGCCGGGCCTCTCGGCCACGGTCGGCGAGGAGATCGAGGCGCTGCGGCGGGTGGCGGGGGACAAGGCCGTAAAACTGATCCGCCGCGAGCCCGACCCGATCATCATCCGCATCGTCGACGGCTGGGCGACGGATTTCGATACCAAGCGCTCCAGCGCGCTCGGGTTCAAGGCCGAAACCTCGTTCGACGAGATCGTCCGCGCCCATGTGGACGACGAGTTGGGCGGGAAGGTTGGGGGGTAGCGCCTATCGCAGCCGGCCGTCCCTGCAGACAGGCAAGGGAAAACCGGCCTTAAGTCTTGGGCACCGCCATGCCGCGCTGAACGGCCGGGCGCTCGCCGACCGTTTTGAGCCAGCGATCGATCGATGGCTTGTTGGCGAGATGATCCACGAGCACATCCTTGAGGAAGGTCGTCGCCGCATAGGTCCATGTGTAATTGGCGATATCGGCGATCGAATAATCCTCGCCGGCCAGATAGGGCACGGCGGCGAGCCGATGCTCCAGGACGTCGAGCAGCCGGCCCGCTTCCGTCGTGAACCTGTCGATGGCGATCCGCGATTTTTCCGGCGCGCGCAGGGCAAAGAAGCCCAGTTGCCCGAGCATGGGTCCGGTGCCGCCGATCTGCCAATGCAGCCATTCCAGCGCCTTGAAGCGCGCCGGTCCTGAGGGCGCGAGCAGCCGGCCGGTCTTCTCGGCCAGATAGGTCAGGATCGCGCCGGATTCGAAGAGCGTCAAAGGCCCACCCTCGGCCTCTTCGTCGACGATGGCCGGGATCTTGTTGTTCGGCGCAATTCTCAAGAATTCAGGCGAAAACTGCTCCTTCTTGCCGATATTGATGGGGTGGACCTGGTAGGGCAGACCGAGTTCCTCGAGGCAGATGGGCACCTTGCGCCCGTTCGGGGTCGACCACGTGTAAAGCTGGATCATATCGCCTTCTTCAGTCATGTTCTCACGCGCGACGCTCGCTCCGCCGAGCCTCAAGGGCACGTGACTTTATCAACGCAGCACCTCGCCGAAACGTCGGGCTTCGTGGATCCTGGTATTAGGCTGGCCGGTACGGGCTGGAAAGAGATCCGCTTGCCCGCGAGCTGGATTTGGAATTGATAGAGCGACGATCGACCAAGTCGGCGCGGGCTTGCAAAGCGCGCAGACAACAAGAGTGACGTGGTCGTCTCTCGCTTGGGAGAAGGGCAATGCTGCACATCGGACAAACTGCTCCGGACTTCACCGCCGACTCCACCGAAGGCCAGATCCGTTTCCACGAGTGGATCGGCGATTCCTGGTGCGTCCTGTTCTCGCACCCCAAGGATTTCACGCCGGTCTGCACCACCGAGCTCGGCACCATGGCGCGGCTGAAGCCGGAATTCGACAAACGCGGCTGCAAGATCATCGGCCTTTCGGTCGACCCGGTGACCTCGCACGGGCGCTGGTCCAAAGACATCGAGGAAACGCAAGGCTGGGCGCCGAATTATCCGATGATCGGGGACACCGAACTCAAGGTGTCGAAGCTCTACGGCATGCTGCCCGCGTCGAGCGGTGAAACATCCGAAGGGCGTACCCCGGCCGACAACGCCACCGTACGCACCGTTTTCATGATCGGGCCGGACAAGATCATCAAGCTGGCGCTGGCCTATCCGATGTCGACGGGCCGCAATTTCCACGAGATCCTGCGGGCGCTGGATTCGCTTCAGCTCACGGCCAAACACAAGGTTGCGACGCCCGCCAACTGGAATGCCGGCGACGATGTCATCATTCCAGCTACCGTGTCCGACGAGGAGGCGAAGCAGAAGTACCCGCAGGGCTTCCAGACCCTGAAGCCCTATCTGAGGATGGTGGCCCAGCCCGATTGAGGCACAGAGGTGCGTTGGCTCGGCCAGGGCTACGGGCGGACGGCGAACTGCCCGGCCGTTACCGATTTGGCCGGTCACCCGGCCTTAACTTCGGGGTGCACCCCAGGGCATCGCTAGACGCTCCGGTACCGCTTCGCGGCCTCGACCGCGTCGCGCGCCTTGGCAGTGATGGCGGTCCAGCGCCCGTCGCGAATGTCGTCCGTTCGGGCGATCCAGGTGCCGCCGACGGCGGCGACGCTTGGGAGTCTGAGCCAGTCGCCCATATTGGCTTCGCTGACACCGCCGGTCGGGATGAAGCGGAGACCGAGATGGGCGAAAGGCGCCGCGATGCTCTCGAGGGCCGATGGGCCGCCGATCGTGCCGGCGGGGAAGAACTTCATCAGACTGATGCCTCGTCGGACCGCCAGGATCACCTCGCTCGGCGTCATCACGCCGGGCGCGAACGGGAAGTCCGCCGCCTGGGCCGCCGCTACGATCTCGTGGTCGAAGCCCGGCGACAACCCGAAGCGCGCGCCGCTGGCCCGCGCGGCGTCGAGCGATGCTGCATCGAGCACCGTGCCGGCCCCGACGAGGAAATCGGGACGTTTGGCCCGGAGCGCCGCCATAGCGTCCGCGGCGGCCTGCGTCCGGAAGGTGATCTCCGCGACCGGCAGACCACCTTCCGTGAGCGCGTCGGCCAGGGCCAGGGCGTCGGCCGCGTCCTCGATGGCGATCACCGGGACGATGCCGAACGCGGTGGCTCGCGCGAAGATGTCCGTCATGGCGGTTCCTGAAGGGCAGGCCGGGCCGAACCGGTGCGTCGCCCCCGTTTGTGCTACCGGACGCGTGAGCACCCGACAAGCCGCAGGACCGAACGACGGGAGGCGATCGCCGGCACCTTCGGGCGGAACCCCGACACCGGCGAGTCCTGGTTCAGGGCATGAGCGCGCGTGCCTCGGTCCAGACGCGGCGTATGATCTCGCCCGCCGGCTCGGGACGCGCCAGCGCAGCGGCCTGACCGGCCCAGGCCTGCATACGATCGATATCCGCGCTCTTGGCAGCCTCGGCCCGCATGCCGGCCGTCAGGGCGCGCTGGACCGGATGGGGTGCCGGAGAGGGCGCGTCGGGAGCTGCGGCGGCCCGCACGTAGGCGCTCGCGATGGCACGTCCGAGCCGGCCCGAGAAGGCGCGGGTCGGCGCGGTGGCCTCCGGTTCGAGATCCGCGAGGGCGCTCGCCCAGGCCGGGTTGGTCTTGGCTTCCGGGCTGCGCAGCAGCGCGGTGCCGATTTGCACGGCGCTTGCGCCCAGTGTCAGCGCCGCCGCCACGCCGCGGCCATCTGCGAGTCCGCCGGCCGCGATGATCGGAATCCGCAAGCGGTCCGCCAGACGCGGCAGCAAGGCAACCAGCCCCACGCCCTGCCGCTCGGCAGCGTCGGCCGCGAAGGCGCCCCGGTGCCCGCCGGCTTCGAAGCCTTGCGCCACGATCGCATCGGCGCCGGCGGACTCGGCCGCGAGCGCCTCGCCCAGGGTCGTCGCGGTGGCGAACCACGCGATGCCGCGAGCCTTCATCTTGTCCACGAAAGGCGCTGGATAAAGTCCCATGATGGATGAGATCACCGTCGGACCGGCGGCCAGCAAGGCCCGGCATTGCCGATCGAAGTCCGCAACCTTGGTGTCCGCGGCCTCCGGCGGCACCTCCGGTCCCCACTGGCCCAAGAAGGCGCGCAGGCGTGCTTCGGCCACTGCGTCGCGCCGAGGAGGCGGATCCGGGACCCACAGGTTGAGATGGAGTGCGCCATTGCTGCCCGAGCGGAATTCCGCCACCCAGGCCGCGATGCCGTCCGGCTCGGTGAGCAGCGCCCCCATGCTGCCCATGCCGCCCGCGTTGCTCACCGCAATCGCCAGAGAGGCCGGGCAGGCCCCGGCCATGGGTGCCATCATGATCGGCACTTGCAGGCCGAAACGTTGGCAGAAGGCGTCGGCGCGGTCGATGGCGCGGCCCGGCTGCGCGGCGTCCCCTCGATTCGGCCCCATGTCGCTTGCCATCGAATGACCTCGTCTTTGAGAAACGCGGCATTCTGCTGCTCCTGCGGCCGAATGTGCAGCGCTTATTCGTGATGCATGCCATTACGGAATGTCATGACGAGCGAAACAGCAGGAACGGTGCCGACGGCGATTGATCGGCGCGTCCGATGAAGTCAGTTTAGCGAGGGCGTCGGTCAGGGGAAATGCCTGATCAGCAGAAGTTGGGAAACGAATGGACCATTCGGCGGATCGTCAAGATCTGGGCGGCAAGGTGGCTGTGGTGACGGGAGGCAGCAAGGGGATCGGCGCCGCAGTGGCGAGCCATCTCGCGGCAGCCGGCGCGCGCCTCGCTGTCCTCGACCTGCACGAGGGCGGTGATTCCGACCGCCATCTTTTCGTGCGCTGCGACGTGTCGGAGGAAGTCGACGTCATTGCGGCATTCGCGGCCGTCGACCAAGCGCTGGGTCCCGCCGACATCCTGGTCAATGCGGCCGGGCTCGCCATCCGGGGCCCGGCCATGGAGGCGTCCGCAGCGGACTTCGCCAAGGTGATCGCGGTCAACCTCACGGGCACTTTCCTGGGTTCGCGCGAAGCCGCAAAGCGCATGGCGGCGGGTCACGGCGGCGCGGTCGTCAACATCGCATCCGTCATGGGGTTTTCCGGCGGGCTCTTTCCCAATGCGGCCTACCAGAGCAGCAAGGGGGGTCTGGTCAACCTGACACGGGCGCTGGCGGTGGAGTGGGCTCCGTTCGGCATAAGAGTGAACGCGGTCGCACCGACCTATGTCGAAACGGATCTGACGCGTGCGCTGCTGGCCCGCCCGGAAGCGCTGGCGCGCGTCCTCGATGCGACCCCCATGCGCCGACTTGCCACCGTCGACGAGGTTGCGGCCGCGGTGCTGTTCCTGGCCGGGCCGCGGTCGGGCATGACCACCGGACATACGCTGCCGGTCGACGGCGGCTTCCTGGCCGTCTGACCCGCGTGCTCGGGCCACGACCGCACGGTCGCTGGCGGATGCGGCACTTCTGGAGGAGCGGCAAGCTGGGCCGATGCTGAGCGCGCCGCAGGGGGCCAGGAATGCCGCGGATTGCGCCGATGTACTTCAGTGGAAGATAACCGATACCGGTCCATGTTGCCGTTCCTGGAAAGTGCGCATCAACGATCGGTCGAGCGCTTGTAGCCGAATCGCGAGCGAGCGTGGCGCCCAAAGGAGGTCCGCATGAGAGCATCGGTCGTGAGCATCGTGCTTGGGTCTGCGCTCGCCTTGTCGGCTGGGACTCAGACCGCGACGGCAAAAGTCCTCGGCCCCAGCGCCCCAGCGCTGGCGCTTGCTTCCGTGGTT
>JBBPYT010000091.1:0-4088 GCA_038199665.1 Hyphomicrobiales bacterium | reverse complement strand
TCCCCGACTCCGCGCCGAGCGCGCGGAGAAGCGCATCGACGTCCCTCACGACGGCGGCGTATCCCTCGTGCTGGCGCGAGACGCGCGCTTGCCCCATGCCGCCGGCGATCACCACCAGGAGCGACGGACACGACTTCTGCCATCGAAGCACATCGCCAACGATGCCTTCGAGGATGTCGAGGAGGTCGAACGTGCGGTCATCCAGATAGTTCGTCACGCGAACGCCGCGCGCCGCCTCGTGCTTTCCTTTGTCGGCCCGCTTGTACTTGCCGCTGAGCGCGCCGCCGCGTAGGGGGCCCCACGGCGTGATGCCGAGCCCGAGCTCCTGTGCCATCGGGACGAGCTCGCCTTCTACCGTGCGCTGGAGGAGCGAGTATTCGATCTGGAGCGCCACGAGCGGCGACCACGCCCGGAGCGCTGCCATCGTCTGCGCCTGCGCGACCTTCCAAGCCGGGGTGTCGCTGAATCCCAAATAGCGAACTTTGCCTTTGCTCATGGCATTTTAGACGCAAGTCCACTTTTAAAATTCGCGACATGCTACTCGGTGATCGTCGTCTTGATGCTTCTATCTTGTATAACATACCGATGGATAGAGCTTCCTGGCATCGGAAAGGGAGGTCGCAACACGCGGCCTCAGATCCTCGGCCAAGCCGAGACGGGGAACGTGTATTCGGCCACGCCGTTCGGGTCGTAAATCGCACTCGGCGTGTTCGACAACAGCTGCTGATGGACGACGGTCTGGGATGTCCCGTGGATCGTGCTGGCCCGCTGGGACGCGGCGATCGGGCGGGAGGTCGGGGCTCAGCGCGCGCAGCTACGGGTTTGTGCTCGAACCTTGCGCGAGCATGTCCGCGCCGGACGGCTACCTTTTGTTTCGGTAGGCGGAGGCTTGCACCGACAGCTACGAATGATCCACCCTGACGACCTTGTTGCGTTCGTCGACAACCACCGCAGGACTGAAACATGTCCGTCTACCGGCCAAAGGGCGCCAGTCTCTACGTCTAGGACTTCGAACACCGAGGTCGTAGATTTTGCGGCCCTACGGGCGCAGCGTCGAAACGTGAAGCTGAGGCCTTCGAACGGCAAAAGCGGGTCGAGGCCGCGGAAGAAACAAAACGTCGTGCCGCTCTCCGGCGCGAGCCAATGACGATCGAAGTCGCGACATCAAGATATTGGATCGAGGTAGGGCAGCACCACGTCGGCTCCGACAACACGCTGTGGTCCTTGGACTGGCTACGACGCGAAATCGGAGCAAAGAAGCTCATCCGCGACGTTACAGATGCGGTCGTGGCAAAGCTGGTGGCGAAGAGAAGAGACCAGGACGTCAAGCCTGCCACCGTAAACCGCTCGATGACTGAGCCGTTGCGGAAGGTGCTCCGGCGCGCAGCGAAGGTCTGGAAAGAACCGGTCGCCGACATCGAGTGGTCGACGCACCTTCTGAAGGAGCCGCGCGAGCGGGTTCGCGAGCTCAAAGCGGAAGAAGAGACAGCGCTCTTCGATGCGATTCGCCCGGACTACAAGCCGATTGTGCGCTTCGCTCTGATGTCGGGATGTCGCCTCTCGGAATGCACGAGGCTGACGTGGCCCGATGTCGACTGGGGCGGAAGGCTTCTGTGGATCAACGGCAAGGGCGGGAAGCGCGCGGCGATCCCGCTCAACCCGGCGCTCCGGGCGATCCTTTGGCCCTTGCAGGCCCATCACCCAGAATCGGTGTTCACCTATGAAGCCGCGCGAGGCAGCTCCGATATCAGAAAGGGTGAGCGGTACCGATCACGCGAGAAGGCCTAAAGACGATGTGGTGACGCGGGCCGAAGAAGGCCGTTGCGGATTACCGCTTTCACGACAACCGGCACACCGCTGCGACGCAACTGCTGCGAACAACTGGCAATCTCGCGGCCGTGAAGCGGCTGCTCCGGCACGAAAAGATCGAGACGACGATATGCGCACGTGCTCGATGACGACTTGCGAAACGCCATGGAGGCCACCGCGACACGAAGTCCAGTGAAAATTCCCGTAGAGCCTATTGCAGAAACGAAGAAGGCGGAATGAAATGAGGGACTTAGGCCATACTAGACCATCTTTCCCCCAGACTGCTAATCGGGCTGCGCTACACTCCGACGCCGCTTGGGCTTCGGCCGTATAGGGGGTTTGGCGTCGACCCGCAAGCGCCTTCGCCGGACCAGGCCGGACCAGCGGATGACCCCTTCGTCGCTCAAAACCTCGCCGGCTGCCGGGCCCTTGGTATCCCCCGCTCGCCCACCAGACGCGCCAGGCGACGACAAAAGTCCCGGCATGGCGATGCAGCAATCCGACTGCTCATGTAGGCTTGCAACCTATCCTCGAGCCGCAGTCAGGATTCGTTCGCATTCGGACAATTCGAAGAGAACCGCCTGCAAGCCATCGAGGATGCCGACCCTTGAACCAAGACCTTGGGGCTCGCTCGCGGCCGAGGTCGGGTCGTCCGGACCCGATGGTTCGCGCTCCCCTCGAACGTCCCTTGTCCTCGGCCCGGACTGCGGGCCCGCCGCGTCGGCGAGCAATGGTTTCTCCTGTTCGTCTGCAATTGCCACAGCGTGGTTGGACGGATCATCCCTGTCCTCGAAGGGGTTGTGGCGCTTGACAGACGATCGGAGCTGGCCCGATTGGGCCAAACTCGCCACGGCGCGCGGTCCCTGCTCCTTGAGAATCCGCTGAACCCCCTTGATCGTGAAGCCGTCGCCATAGAGGAGCGTCTTGATGGCGCGCAGAAGCTCGACGTCACCCGGCCTGTAAAAACGCCGGTTGCCCCCGCGTTTCATTGGCTTCACCTGTGGAAACCGCGTTTCCCAGAAACGCAAGACGTGCTGCGGGAGCTTAAGCTCATCCGCAACCTCGCTGATCGTCCGGTAAGCGTCGGCGCTTTTTTCCACCAGCCTTACTCGTCGCACCGCGCAGGGCTATTCCCGTTGATCCGGCCTTTCAGGATGTTCGAAGGCTTGAACACCATGACGCGCCGCGGCGTGATCGGCACCTCTACACCGGTCTTCGGATTGCGGCCGATTCGCTCGCCCTTCGATCTGACCACGAACGAGCCGAAGGACGACAGCTTGACGGTCTCACCGCGGGCGATCGCGTGCGCCATCTCCTGAAGCACCATCTCGACGAGTTCGGACGATTCGGTGCGCGACAAGCCGACCCGCTGGTAGACCGCTTCGGAAAGGTCGGCCCGCGTGATCGTCCTTCCTCGCATCCCTTCGTCGAACTTCGCCATGATCGGTCTCAAAGTCTCCCGTGACGAACATCGCCTCCTGTCTGACGAGAGGCAGAAGCGCGAGGTTAGTCAAACTCTTGTTGGCTGTCTCCCTATGAACGATCCAAAACGGCCGTGAGGAACAACTCTTGCCGAGCGTGCCTGAATTGCAACGGCTACCAGCGGACCAGCGCACTTCCCCACGTGAACCCCCCGCCCATCGCTTCCAGCAAGACAAGATGGCCTGGCTTGATCCGGCCGTCACCGCAGGCCGTCGCCAGGGCGAGCGGGATCGAAGCTGCCGAAGTATTGGCATGAAGGCGTACGGTAGACACCACTTTTTCCGGTGCAATGCCTAGCTTGACCGCCGATGCGTCGATGATCCGCTGATTGGCCTGATGCGGCACGAACCAATCGAGATCATCCGGGCCGACACCGGCGGCCGCAAAGGCGTCCGTGACCACATCCGTCACCATCCCGACCGCATGCCGGAACACCTCGCGCCCCTCCATCCGAAGATGGCCGGTGGAGCCGGTGCTGGACGGACCGCCGTCGACGAAGAGCTTAGGACGATGTCGACCATCCGACCGCAGGTGGGTGGTGATCACCCCCCCGCTGTCTAGCGGCGCGCCCCCCTGTTCGGCTTCGAGAACCACGGCGCCCGCTCCATCGCCAAAGAGAACGCAGGTCGTGCGATCCTGCCAATCCAGCAGCCTTGAAAAGGTCTCGGCTCCGATCACCAGTGCGGTGCGATGCGATCCTGAACGCAGGAATTTGTCTGCCGTGGCAAGCGCGAAGACGAATCCCGAGCACACCGCCTGAAGATCGAAGGCGACCCCGGTCTCCAGCCCCAAAGCGG
>JBBPYT010000090.1:0-8678 GCA_038199665.1 Hyphomicrobiales bacterium | reverse complement strand
TTGAGCGCATGAGCTAGATTGCCGACGTGGGTGCGAGAGCGTTCGACGATCTCCCGGTTCGACGCCATGAGAAGGTTCAACTCGCTCGCCAGCGGCGCGATTTCAGGTGGAAACCGGCCCTCGATCCTTTCGCCCTCGCCGCGCCGGACCGCCGCAACCCCGGCGCCCAGCCGCCGCAAGGGCCGCAGGCCGAAGCGAACCTGCAATGCTGTCGATCCGACCAGGGCTAGAGCCAGCAGAAAGAAGGTGAGACCGAGCGCGATATTGAAAGCGTTGATGTCAACGTCGACTTCTTCTGGGGAAGCCGCGACCTGCACCAGGAACTGCCCGCTGTTGCCGGCGTCGATCATGCGCTCGACAATGCGTAGTCGTCGATCGTCCGGCCCGACCGCATAGCCCTTGCGCGCGCCGCCGATGCCGAGCGCGACACCGAGATCCTGGAGCTTCGGCAATCGCTCGGCGAACAGGGAGCGCGACGTCTTGATTTCGGGCTTGTCGCCGTCGAGGCGGGTGATCTGCCAATACCAGCCCGAAAGCGGGAATTCGAACATCGGCTCGCCGAGCTGCCCCGGGTTGGTCCGCGTATCTTCCCCTGGATTGGCCACGTCGGCGACGAGGGCCTTCAAATAGACCGCTAGTCGCTCGTCGAAATCCGTCTCAGCCGACCTGCGGTTGATTTCCGACAGGATCAAACCCGCGATCAGCAGGATGGCGGAACTCCAGAATGCCGCGGAAAGAAACAGCCTGGTCGCGATCGACCGGGTTCCGAGCCACGACAGCACGGTCACGCGTCCCGCTTGCCCGGCGCCTTCCGGTGTTCGCCGGCGGCCTCCGGCATCGCCACCAGGTAGCCGAGACCCCGCATTGTCTGAATGATTTCGACGCCGAGCTTACGCCGCAGCCGCCCGACGAACACTTCGATAGTGTTCGAGTCACGGTCGAAGTCTTGGTCGTACAGGTGCTCCACGAGTTCGGCGCGCGATACCACCCGGCCCGCATGATGCATCAGGTACGACAGAAGGCGATATTCGTGCGAGGTCAACTTGACGGGATTGCCATCGACCACAACCCGCCCGGCCCGCGTGTCGAGCGTTACGGGACCGCAGCTCAATTCGGCGGTCGCATGACCCGCAGCGCGGCGCAGCAGAGCTCGGACGCGCGCCAGCACTTCTTCCATGTGGAAGGGCTTGGCAACGTAATCGTCCGCTCCGGCATCGAAGCCGCGAACCTTGTCGCTCCAGCGATCGCGCGCGGTAAGGATCAGCACCGGCATGCTCCGGCCCGCGCTACGCCAGGTCTCGAGCACGGCGATCCCGTCCTGCTTCGGCAGGCCGATATCGAGCACCACCGCATCGTAGGGTTCGGTGTCCCCCAGGAAGTGCCCCTCCTCTCCGTCGAAGGCGCGGTCGACCGCGTAGCCTGCGCCTTCGAGTGCCGCCACAAGCTGGCGGTTCAGATCCCGATCATCCTCGACCACCAAAAGGCGCACGTTCCGCTACTCCGCTATTTCCAGACGCAGCGATCGGCAAGCTCGGGCCCGTGCTCCCGGGCCTCCCCGTTTGCGTCGCCCGACCGCAACCGACCCGATCCCGTCCATCAGCAAAAACTCACGGTGTCCCGTGCCCGTTGAACGCGGCGCCGTTCGAGGCGCTGACAAGGCGATGAACCACGCGACCCTCCCGATCCAGCAGAGTGACATCGTAAACGAGCGAGCCCTGCGCCCGGCACAGCTGAATATCGATTGCCTCGGCTTGTGCCACCTTCGAGGCCTCCCGCATCACGCGAAAAGGCTGGACCAGCTTGTTCGCGACGAAAAGGTCACGCGTTTCCGCAGAGGACACGCACGCCAACGCGAGCGGCCCCTCGTTGCGGGTCTGAGACGATGCAACCCCGCTCAACGTTAAGGTCGACATCGCCACGACTGCTGCGGCGAGCTTCATAGAGAAACATTAAGATATCGGGCTGAATGGGTCATGAACATTCGCCAGCCGTTGACGCCTGCCGAAAAGGTGCATATGCTCATATTGTAGAGGTGATCTGATGAAGAGTGGCGTCTTGTCGATCGAGTGCACGTGTTCCGCCCTCCGCATGGCATCGCGGCGGCTATCTCAGATTTACGATTGTGCGCTCGCTCCGGGAGGCCTCAGGGTCTCGCAATATGCCCTTCTCAGCGCCTTGCAGAACTGGGGCGGCTACGTTCCAACCATGCAGGAGCTGGCCGAAAGGCTCGCGCTCGACCGCACGACGCTCGGCCACAATCTAGGTCCTCTGGTGCGCGACGGCTTCGTCGAGGTGCGAAGCGACCCCGTTGATCGTCGCTCAAGGCGGATCATCTTGACGATCGGAGGGCGCGAAAAGCGGCAAGCCTGTTTACCGCTTTGGCGCGCCGCACAGGACCGCTTCGACGAAGCTTTTGGACAGGAGCGATCGAGCGCTCTCAGGACCGCCCTTCTTGCGGTCGCGCGCCAGTTCGAATTCTCGGACAAAATGGAAACAGAGGAGCGCAATTGTGCTGGCTGAAGGGCTCGAGGCCTATTTGCGTCGTCGCCGCATCCATTACGGGTGGATTGTCGTGGCACTCGCCTTCCTGACAATGTTGACCACGGCGGGTGCTATGGGCTTGCCGGGCGCATTGCTCTTGCCGCTCAACTCCGAATTCGGCTGGAGCCTGGGCGACATTTCGTCGGCCCTCGCGCTGCGCATCGCACTTTACGGCCTGATAGGCCCCTTCGCCGCCGCTCTCATGAACCGCTTTGGGCTGCGTTGGGTGATCACGGCTGCGGTCAGCTTGATTTCGGCAGCGCTTCTCCTCGCCACCGCCATGACGGCGTTCTGGCAACTGATCGTTTTGTGGGGCTTGGTGGTCGGCGTCGGCACGGGTCTGACCGCGATGGTGCTCGGCGCCACGGTGGCCAACCGATGGTTCGTCAAGAGCCGCGGCCTTGTTCTCGGAGTGCTGACTGCAAGCAGCGCCACCGGCCAGCTGGCCTTCCTACCCTTGGCTACACTGCTCGTCGCACGTGTCGGATGGCGGATGGCGGTCTACCCCACGGTGGGTGCGTGCGTCGTGGTCGCATTGCTCGTCGTTCTGTTCATGCGTGACAGGCCTGCCGATGTCGGACTCAGGGCTTACGGAGAAGAAGCCGGCTCGGCGCCCGCCCCGGTCCAATCGCATGGAGATCCGATCCGTAGGGCATTTGCAGTTCTGGGCGAAGCGGCACGCGTGCCGGCTTTCTGGGCTCTGTTCTCCACCTTCTTCATCTGCGGGCTATCGACCAACGGCCTGATCCAGTCGCATTTCATCGCCTTCTGCGCCGATTACGGAATGGCCCAAACGGAGGCGGCATCGGTGCTTGCCATGATGGGGATCTTCGATTTCCTCGGCACGATCGCCTCGGGATGGCTGTCCGATCGCCTGGACAACCGATGGCTGCTGTTTTGGTACTACGGCCTGCGCGGGCTTTCCCTGCTTTGGCTTCCCCATTCGGCCTTCAGCTTTTACGGCCTATCGATCTTCGCCCTGTTCTACGGGCTCGATTGGGTCGCGACCGTTCCGCCCACGGTACGCATCGCGGGAAAGATCTTCGGACGCGAGAAAGGCGCCCTGGTGTTCGGCTGGATCTTTACCGGCCATCAACTCGGCGCCGCGGTCGCCACTTTCGGGGCCGGAAAAGCCCGCACCGACCTCGCCACCTATTTGCCCGCCTTCTATGGTGCGGGCATCATGTGCCTGGTTGCGGCTCTGGTCGCTCTGGCGGCGCAAGCGCGCCGTGGCGGTGCAGCCGAACCGGCCATGGAAGCCGCGGGCGCCTAATCACCGCCGAGACGCGAAAAGGACCCATGCCTTGGCAAGACCACCCCGCGATCCTCAAGGGCTCCATCGCGGCCGGTCAAAGAGTCGAGGGCAACCGGCCGGCACCAGTGCGGCGAAAGCACCCCACCGGCACGGGGCAACGCCAGGTCGTCCCTCGACGGCGACCTCCGTCGGAGCGCCGCGCCACGCGGCGCCGGCACCTGACATCGCCCAGATCTGGGGAAGCCATGCGGTCGTCGAAGCGCTGCGATCGCCACGACGCAAACTGCTGCGACTTCTGGCGACCGATGCTGCGGCAGAACGGGTGGCGCCGATCGCGGCGCAGCGTGGCCTTTCGACTGATGTCGTCCCCCAGGACGCGATTGCCGGGCGCCTGCCGCGAGATGCGGTGCACCAGGGGCTGCTGCTGGAAGCCCGCCACCTCGAGCCGATCGAGATCGAGGACATTCCTTCGGCGGGAACCGTTCTGGTGCTGGATCAGGTCACGGACCCTCATAACGTGGGAGCGATCATCCGCACCGCCGCAGCTTTCGGCGTCGTCGCCCTGGTGATGACGGACCGACATGCGCCCGAGATTTCCGGCACGCTCGCCAAAACAGCTTCGGGAGGCCTCGAGCACGTTCCCGTGGCGCTCGTGGTCAATCTCGCCCGGGCGCTCGACCAGCTCGGCCGTCGAGGCTTCCATCGAATCGGCCTCGATTCGGCCGGGGAATCATCTCTCGAAGACGCGGCGCTCACAGGTCCTCTGGCGCTGGTGCTCGGGGCCGAGGGCAAGGGACTGCGCCGGCTTACGCGCGAGCGCTGCGATGTCCTTGCCAGGCTCGACATGCCGGGGCCGATCAAGAGCCTGAACGTGTCGAACGCCTGCGTGGCCGCCCTGACGATCGTCAAACTCCGGTCAGACGGCTGAGCAAGAACACTATGCCTGTCGCGCAACAGGCTCCGGCCGAATGGCTCAGGCGCGTTTGCCGGCCGTCAATCCGAGCGGGTTCGACGAATCCGATCGCTCCTGCGATCAATAGTAGCTGCCGACGCCGAAACGGTAGACCACCGGAGTAAGGGAGTCGCTTCGCCCTTGGGACTTCGGCGACCGTTCCTCGGTGTCGATTACGATGACCTGAGGCCCGCCCCCGTAGCCCGCAGATGGCGCAGAGTCGGCGTTCTGGTCGTCGAGGTCGACGCCATCCTTGCCGGAATATGGGCTCGGCCCGAGCGGTGCCTCGGCAAAGGTCGCGGCGAGAGGCGGTTCGGCGTAACCGTATCCGGGAGCCGTGGAATAGCTCGGTCCCGAGCCCACATCATCGCCGTAGCCGTAACCGCCAGCACCGATGTAGCCCGGGAGGACCGGGCCAGGGCGATACCAGCCGCGCGGCGCAAAGGCATAGGAAGGGAAGCGACGGTCGCGGCCGAAGATGCCTCCGTTGCGTACGAAGCGACCGTCTTCAGTATGGCCGCCACGGATCGGTCGAGAAAGCCCGTCTGGGGGAACCGCATTCGTCATGGCCGTGCCGATGCGACCGTGGCGGGTGAAGAAGGTGCCCGCTGTCGGGACACGGACGCCGGCCGACAGCGATAGAACGCGGTGCGGTAGTCGGAAACTGCCCCAGCCGTGCCAACCTCCCAGCGCTGCGGCATGCGGACGACCGTGGAAGCCTACGCCGTGCAACACGGGCCCGCCAGGCCGCCCGCCCGCCGAGCAGACGGTCGACAGACCGACCAGCGCCAGCGCCAGCGCCCCTGCGGTCCTGACGAAAGAGGTGCTGTCCATGATCGCTCCAGAGTCGAGGCAAGCCTTCCTTCCTTAGCTATTTAGATGATTTTGGGGAGCGCGATAGGTCGGCCTTAACCTTTGGTTAACGTTATCGGTTCGTTGCACTCCGGGCATTGTGTGCATAATCTCGGCCTCTTGCGAGAGTCGACCAGGGCTCCGACAGCGAACCGGGAAGGAAACGCGCATGCACTGGGAGCTGGAGTCGCAGTCGTCGACGGCGAAGCCGAACACCGGCAGACCGCGTCCTGCCTGCAAAGGGAGCGCGTGAGCCATGGAGGACGCTAGCGTTCAACGGATCATGCGTGACCCGCATTTTCGGGAACTCGTGCGGCGCCGGTCGGAATTCGCGTGGGTTCTTTCGGCGATCATGCTCGCCGTCTATCTCGGCTTCATTCTCCTCGTCGCTTTCGCGCACAACCTGATGGCAATCAAGATCGGCGGAGGTGAAACGTCTGTCGGGATCCTGATCGGCCTCGCCGTGATCCTCTTGGCCTTCGTCCTGACCGGCATCTACGTTTCCCAGGCGAACAGCCGCTTCGACGACCTTACCCGCGATCTGAAAGAAGGGCTCGAGAGATGAAAAGCCTCAGGCCCTTAGCCCTGGCTGCGGCCGCCATGGCGCTCGATGCTGGCCAGTTCGTCGCGCATGCCGCGGGTCCAGACCTCGGGACGGCCGAAAAGCAGGGCGTCAATGTTCCGGCGATCGTCATTTTCGTGATCTTCGTCCTGGGGACGCTCGCCATCACCTACAAGGCCGCAATGGCGACACGTTCGGCGAGCGACTTCTACGCCGCAGGCGGCAGCGTTTCTCCATTCCGCAACGCGCTGGCGATTGCGGGCGATTACATGTCCGCCGCGTCCTTTCTCGGGATTTCCGGCCTGGTGTTCAGTTCGGGCTTCGATGGCCTGATCTATTCCATCGGCTTTCTGGTGGGCTGGCCGGTCGTGCTCTTCCTCATTGCCGAGCGGCTGCGCAACCTCGGAAAGTACACCTTTGCCGACGTCGCTTCGTTCCGCCTCGACCCGACGGCGATCCGCAGTTTATCGGCGGTCGGAACCCTGATCGTCGTGGCGTTCTATCTCATCGCCCAGATGGTCGGTGCCGGCCAGTTGATCCAGCTGCTGTTCGGGCTCGATTATCTTTACGCCGTGGTGATCGTAGGGCTTCTGATGATCGTCTATGTCGCCTTCGGCGGCATGAAGGCGACCACCTGGGTGCAGATCATCAAGGCGGGCCTTCTCCTCGTCGGCGCAACCTTGATGGCGCTGGCGGTGCTGGTGCATTTCGGGTTCAGTCCGAATGCCATGTTCGCGAGCGCCGTCGCGGTTCATCCCAAGGGCGAGGCCATCATGGCGCCGGGCGGGTTCGTTTCGGATCCGGTCTCGGCCATTTCGCTTGGGCTGGCGCTTATGTTCGGCACGGCCGGCCTGCCCCACATACTGATGCGATTCTTCACCGTGGCGGACGCCCAGGCAGCCCGAAAGTCCGTGTTCTACGCCACCGGGCTCATCGGCTACTTCTACATTCTGACTTTCGTCATCGGCTTCGGCGCCATCAGTTTCCTGATGCCGGATCCGAGCTACTTCAAAGTCGGGGCCGACGGTCACTATAACAAGATCACCGACCTGCTCGGCGGCTCCAACATGCCTGCCGTGCACCTCGCCAATGCGGTCGGGGGCTCGGTTTTCCTCGGCTTCATCTCGGCGGTGGCTTTCGCGACGATCCTGGCGGTCGTGGCGGGCCTTACCCTGGCTGGCGCTTCGGCAGTCAGCCACGACTTTTACGCCGAAGTCATCGCGCGCGGACGGGTGCCGGAACAAAAGGAAGTGCGGATCTCCAAGATTTCGGCTCTGGTGATCGGCCTCATTGCGATTTATCTCGGCTACGTCTTCCAAAAGCAGAACGTCGCTTTCATGGTCGGGCTCGCGTTCGCGGTGGCGGCAAGCTGCAATTTCCCGGTGCTGCTGATGTCGATGATGTGGCGGGGCACCACCACGCAAGGTGCCCTGATCGGCGGCGTGCTGGGCCTGGCAAGCGCAGTCGCCATGGTGGTGCTGAGCAAGGCGGTCTGGGTCACGACTTTCGGACACCCAGCCGCGATATTCCCCTACGACAACCCTGCCCTGTTCTCGATGCCCCTCGCATTTGTCGGGATCTGGCTGTTTTCAAGGCTCGACAAAAGCCGGCGCGGGGCCCTGGAGCGCGCGGCCTTCGATGCACAATACGTCCGGTCGGAAACCGGCATTGGGGCTGTCTCGGGCCATATCCACTGAAGACAAAGAACCTCCAAACAGGCTATTCGGGCTGGATGGCGCTGTTTCGGCGCGGGTTTCACATCGCGGAGAAATGGCCGTGCGCGACGCGGCCGGGCGCTTGTCGTTCAGTAATTATACTGTAATTTTGTGTTGAATTTTTTAATTATCGCTTTTTTGCCGGTAATTGCTATATGTGAAACCTTGATGACCCGCAGGGCTGCTTTTCGTGTGCAGCGGGCTCGCGGGGACGGTGCCCATCGCCTTTGGGTTTCGGGTTTCGGATCGAATGCCATGAGCCAGGTCATCACAGCCAACCGTTTGTACGATGGCGCCGTCGTGTTCCTGGGATTGGATGCGGCCTGGGTCGAACGGCTTGACCGGGCCGTCTTGTACGACGGCAAGGACGCGGTCGCGGCAGGTCTCGATCAGGCGCGGCGGGACGAGGAAAACAACCTCGTCGTCGACTGCTACGCGATCGACGTTTCGGCCAATAGCGGTGCCGTCGTGCCGACGAAGCTGCGTGAGCTCATCCGGGCCCGCGGACCCACGATTCATCCGGAATATACCAAGCCCGGCTCGGTTCCGGCGACGGCGCAAGAGGACGACCATGTATCGGTATGACGAGTTCGATGCGCAGTTCGTGTCCGAACGCGTTGCGCAATTCCGCGATCAGGTAGGCCGGCGTCTCGCAGGCGAACTGACGGAAGACCAGTTCAAGCTGCATCGCCTGATGAACGGCGTCTACCTGCAGCTCCACGCCTACATGCTGCGGATCGCCGTGCCCTACGGCTCCCTGAACCCGACCCAGATGCGCAAGCTCGCCTGGATCGGCCGCAC
>JBBPYT010000089.1:0-11583 GCA_038199665.1 Hyphomicrobiales bacterium | reverse complement strand
GCATCTGCTCCTCCAAATTTCCCACAACTGCATGAACGCGAACCGATTGGCAGCGTTTCAGTGAGTGAACGAAACAGAGCACAAGCAAGTTCCGGCGGTCCGAGCCGCTTTGGTGGGGCCGTCGATAGGCTTTGGGTTCAGGAGGACCGACCACCGGATAGGCGCGAACTGCGCCGTCTTGATCGAGGCCAGCGGATCAGGGAAGCAGGACCACCGGCGTGCCGACTTCGACGCGTTCGAACAGATCCGTGATGTCCCGATTGCTCATCCGGATGCACCCGTAGGACGCCGCCTTGCCGATCGACTCCGGTCGATTGGTCCCGTGAATCGCATATTCGTCGCCGCTGAGGGTCAGCGCTCGAACCCCCATCGGGTTGTGCGGCGAACCGCCGGCAATGTAGTTTGGCAGCCAAGGCTCGGCACGTTTGACTTCGGCCGGCGGAGCCCATGCGGGGTTTCGGTATTTCCCGTCGATCCGCACCGTGCCGCGCCACTGCTTGCCCGGCCTGCCCACGGCAACCGGATAGCTGAGAAGCTCATCGTGACCGAGAACGAAGTAGAGCCTGCGCTGCGCCTGACTGATGACGACCGTTCCGACAGGATAGTCGGATGGCTCCAGTCCAACCGAAGCTTGCGCCGGCGCGATGGACGCGGCAACCACGACCAGCGCCGCCAGGAAGATGAGAATCGTCACCAGAAGATCCGCCCAACCAGGGCGAGGTCGGTCGGCCGTACAGTCGAAGAAGCCCATGACACGCTCCCTGCCGGTCTCTAGGAATGTTGCGGAGAACCTGATCGACCTTTCGGCCAAGAGCATGTTCCACATTCGTGAATTGGCGCGATTTCCCTTTACAGAAACGCGCTCGCCGGCTCCGAGGGAAAGTTGGGCATCCAGGGTGAATGCCGAGTTACTTAAGGCAACAAAGGGCAGTGTGTTGCTTCGCAAGCTTATTGAAGGGTGAACGAGCCGCATTTCCAACCGCTAGATTGCAGCTCTTTCCACCCCGCTTCGGCCTCGGCAGCCCGTCTACCGGCGGTTAGCGATCAGATCTTCCACGACGGACGGATCGGCCAGCGTCGACGTGTCCCCCAGGCTGCCGACGTCGTTCTCGGCGATCTTCCGCAGGATGCGCCGCATGATCTTGCCCGAGCGCGTCTTCGGCAGGCCAGGCGCAAACTGAACCACGTCGGGCGAAGCGATCGGTCCGATTTCCTTTCGTACGTGGGCGACGAGTTGCGTGCGCAAGCTGTCGGTGGCCTGAATTCCCTGCATCAGGGTGACGTAGGCATAAATCCCCTGCCCTTTGATATCGTGCGGAAAGCCAACCACCGCGGCCTCGGAAACGGCGTCGTGCGCCACGAGCGCGCTTTCCACCTCGGCCGTGCCCATCCGGTGGCCGGAGACATTGATCACGTCGTCGACCCGTCCGGTGATCCAGTAATCGCCGTCCTGGTCGCGCCGGCAGCCGTCGCCGGTGAAGTACTTGCCGGGATAGGCGCCGAAATAGGTGTCCGCGAATCTTTTGTGGTCACCGAATACCGTGCGCATCTGCCCGGGCCAGCTGTCGGCGATGACCAGCACGCCTTGGCATGCCCCTTCGAGCACCTTGCCGTCGGCGTCGAGCACCTCGGGTATGATGCCGAAGAACGGGCGCGTTGCGGACCCCGGCTTCAACCGCGTCACCCCCGGCAGCGGCGTGATCATGATGCCGCCGGTTTCCGTCTGCCACCATGTATCGACAATGGGGCATCGCGTATTGCCGACGACCCGGTAGTACCATTCCCACGCTTCCGGATTGATCGGCTCCCCGACCGACCCGAGCAGGCGCAGCGACGCACGACTGGTCCTCTTCACCGGCTCTTCGCCGGCGCCCATCAAGGCCCGGATCGCGGTCGGCGCCGTGTAAAGCGTGGTCACGCCATGCTTGTCGATGACTTCCCAGAGGCGCGACACGGAAGGAAAGTTCGGAACACCTTCGAACAGCAAGGTCGTGGCGCCGTTGGCGAGAGGACCGTAAACGATATAGGAATGGCCGGTCACCCAGCCGACGTCCGCCGTGCACCAGTAGATGTCGTCTTCCCGCAGATCGAAGACGTACTCGTGCGTCATGGACGCAAAGACCAGATAGCCCGCGGTGGTATGCAGGACGCCTTTGGGCTGGCCTGTGGATCCCGAGGTGTACAGGATGAACAGCGGCGCTTCCGCTTCCATTGCCTCGACAGGGCAATCCGTTCCGACGTGTCGCGAGGCTTCGTGATACCAGACGTCCCGCCCTGCCCGCATGGGAACATCGGCGAAGGTCCGCGCGACGACGATCACCTGCTCGACGATGCCGGCTTTCTCGACCGCGGCGTCGGCGTTCGCCTTGAGGGGGACCTTGCGGCCGCCACGCAGGCCCTCGTCGGCGGTAATCAGCACTCTGGATCCGCAGTCCGCGATTCGCCCAGCCAACGCGTCGGGCGAAAACCCGCCGAACACGACCGAGTGCACGGCGCCGATCCGCGCGCAGGCCAGCATGGCATAGGCTGCCTCGGGGATCATCGGCATGTAGATCGAAACCGTGTCGCCCTTGCGAACCCCCTGCGCCCTGAGGACGTTGGCGAAACGGCACACCTCGGCATGGAGTTCACGATAGGTGATCCGCTTCGATTCGTTCGGATCATCCCCCTCCCAGATGATCGCAACCTTGTCGCCGCGCTTTTCGAGGTGCCGGTCTATGCAGTTGAACGCCACATTGGTGATGCCGTCGCCGAACCACTCGATGGAAATGTTGCCAGGCGCGAAGGACGTGTTCTTCACCCGAGTGTAAGGCTTGATCCAATCGATGCGCCTGCCATGCTCACCCCAGAACCCATCCGGATCCGCCAAGGATCGCGCGTACATGGTTTCGTAGCGCTCGGGTCCGATCAGGCTGTGCTCCTTGAAGGCCCGGGGCACGTCATAGATGTGCTGGTGCATGGCTTTGTTCCTCCTGCATGATTCATCGCGTGCGGAGCGGCAGGAAGGCAAGACGAACCCGGACGCCGCTCCCGATTCTTTTGGGCGAGATTTTTGGACGCGGCGAAACGGGATCAGCTGCGACCCGCAACGTCTTGACATACCCCTCCAGCGGCTTCCTGTCTCGGATGCCGCACGGGGCGGGAGGAGCAACCCAGGCACTTTCGGAGCTTTGTGAAGCCCGGCCGGCCGAAAGGCCCACGCCGTCTGCAGAATCGCCGGGTCTAGAGGGGCGCCTCGTGCCTCATGGACAGTCCTTCGAAACGCGATCGAGTGCCTGTGCCAGGCCCGCCAGCGAGTAGCTGTCCGAGACACTGCCTTTGGCCAATGGCGCCTTCACGACCATCCGCCCGTGCTTTTTCATGGTGTCGATCAATTGGCTTTCCTGGGCGGCATTCTTCATCCAGGCGTTCTGCCCCTTGGTCACGAGGTCGAAAGCGGAGCTGCCGACTTCCGCCTTGGCGTCGGCGCCCCCTTCCTTCATCGCGATGCCCATGATCACCGAGACCTCGTTTCTCACGCCTTCGCCGGGGCGACTCGAAATGAAGATGTAGGCCGCCTCACGCTTCAAGGACGCCGGCGTTCGCTGTTTGGGCTGGGCAAGCGCGTAGCAAATCTTGCTCTTGGCGCCCTGGGCCTCATAGGCGCCCCAGTCGCCGAACGTGCCGACAAGGGTCGGCTTACCGCCGGTTGCGGTCTCCTTTGCCTTGGTCAGGGCACCTCGCGTCGCGCCGGCCGGTACCTTCGCTACAATCTTTTGCGGCTTGGATGCCGATCCCGATTGTGCCAACGCGGGCAGCCCCAGCAGCATAGCGGAAAGCGCAACGGTGAAGGCTTCGCCGGCGCGAATTCCCTTGGCACCTTTCTTCGGCATGCGAAACATGGTTGGCGGTCCTCCGCACCTGATTAGAACGCGAGGGAAGCTCGCGGATGATTAGAAAAGCGCTAACAATCTTTACCACAGCCGCTTCCTGCGGCGAAATTCAGACCGCATTCTTCGCCACCAGCTTGCCTTCGCTCAGGAAGCAAGTGCATGGAAACCGCCTTAGTCCGTTCGCTCGAAGCTTGCCCCCAAGGCTTGCTGCCCAAGTGAGGCTCCGATGTTTTCGAACCTGTCGCGTTTCCGGGCTGCGTCCGCCGCGGTGATCATGGGCCTCGCCCTGTCGGGTTGCGGCTACAATCACATTCCGACGCTCGAGGAACAGGCCAAGGCCAGCTGGTCAGAGGTGCAGAACCAGTACCAGCGCCGTGCCGATCTCATTCCCAACCTGGTCAATACGGTGCAAGGCTATGCCAAGCAGGAGAAGGATGTCCTCACGTCGGTGATCGAGGCGCGCGCCAAGGCAACGTCGGTCCATATCGACGCGTCGAGCCTGACGGACCCCGACAAGGTAAAGCAGTTCGCCGACGCCCAGAACCAGCTGAGCGGCGCTCTCGGTCGGCTGATCGCGGTGAGCGAGAACTATCCCGACTTGAAGTCGAATCAGAACTTCCTCGCCCTGCAGTCGCAGCTCGAGGGAACGGAGAACCGCATCGCGGTGGCGCGGCGGGACTACATCGAGAACGTACGCGCATTCAACACGTCGCTCCGAACCTTTCCCGACGTGATCTGGCAGACCCTGGTCTTTCACAGCAAGCCCCTGGCCGAATTTACGGCGACCCAGGGCGCGGATGCCCCGCCGCAAGTAAAGTTCTGAACGGACGATCCAATCCCAACGGCGCGAGCCCATGTCCGACACGGAACCAGCAAGGCAAACGGACCCGCCTCCGCAACGGCGCCTGACTGCCGCCGCCGTTCTGGTGGCACTTGTCGGCCTGATGCTGCTGGCCGGGGTCGGTGCGTCGCTGCGTGCCGCCGAGCTTCCTGCTCTGACCGGACGCGTCGTCGACAACGCGAACCTGCTTTCGGCCGAGTCGCAATCCGCCATCGAATCCAAACTCAAGAGCCTGGAAGAGAAATCCGGCATCCAGTTGGTGGTCGCAACCGTGACGTCGCTCGGCGGCGAAGCGATCGAGCCCTATGCTAACAAGTTGTTCCGAGCTTGGAGGCTCGGCGAGAAGACCAAGAACAACGGCGTCTTGCTGCTCGTGGCGCCGACCGAGCACAAGGCGAGGATCGAAGTCGGCTATGGCCTCGAAGGCACGCTGACCGATGCTCTCTCCAAGCTCATCATCACCAATGCGCTTGTGCCCCACTTCAAGGCCAAGGATTTCCAGGGCGGCATCGAGCACGGGGTCGACGACATCATCTCGGTCCTGTCCACCGATGCCGCGGAATGGCAGAAACGGCCCGACCTGCAGAAGGCGAGGCAAGAGAATTCGGGCTTCGGCGTCTTGCTTCCCTTCATCATCGTCTTCGGGGTCGTGATCCTGATCATCTACATGCGCCGCAAAGCCCGGTCTGGCGGAGCGCGAAGCGGTGGCATGGTGTTCATTCCGACCGGGCGCTGGGGATCGAACCGCGGTGGCGGCTCGGGCGGCAGCGACTCTGGCAACAGCGGGTTTTCGGGCGGCGGCGGGTCTTCGGGCGGCGGCGGCGCATCCGGCGACTGGTGAAGCCGAGGTCCAAGGGACCGAACCCGTCCGTTCGCCTCAGCCGGCATCAGGCTATTTGGCCGCGACAGGAGCGCGGGCCCGCACCCGATCCGCAACATCGACGATTGCCGCGACAACGCTATCGGGGTCGGCCCAATGCGGAGAATGGCCTACGCCGTGCAGCAGTCTCAGCGACGCGCCTGGAATTTCCTTTGCGGCCCGCACCGCATGAATTTGAGAGGAAACCACCCTGTCCTCATCGCCGGCCACGATCGCGGTCGGCACCGCGATTTGTGTCATTCTCGGCCCTTGCGCCGTCGCGAAAGCATGGAGACCGTGGACGTCCTGCGCATTGGCGGTGAACTCGGATGGGCGCAACACGAGATAAAGCCCGGTCCGTTCCGCGAAATCGGGCGGAGGCGATTGCGGCGCGAAGACCTCGGCCACGCCGGCTTTCAGGGATAGCAACCCGAGCGGCATGGTCAGGACATGGGTGAAGGCCGGTCCCAACCACGGCATGGTGACAGGATCGTAGTACCAGGCGATACCCCCCGGCCATGGGTAGAGCACGGGGGAGATCAGGACGAGACCGTCGGTGAATTCCGCATGGTCCAACGCGAAATCGGCCGCGAGCGCGCCCGACCAGGAGTGGCCCACCACGATCGCGTGCGACACGCCGATCGCCTCGACCGCCCGAAGCAGAATCTGTGCCTGCAGGGCCGGTGATGCATCGGCTGCCCCGTCGAGCCTGTCGCTCCAGCCATGTCCCGGCCGATCCGGCGCGATGACTCGAAACCCCAGCGCCGCAAGCCTGTCGCCCAAAGGGAGCATCACGTCGGCCTGGTTGCCGCTGGCGCCGTGCAGCAGAACGATCGTGGCTCGAGGGGTGCCGGAGGGACGACGCTCGGTGTAATGAATTCGTGCGCCACCTCCGAGCACCACCAAGGCGCCGGCCGGGTGATAGACCCTGGCGACGACGCCCGCTTGCCACCAGGTGAAAATCCACCCGCCGAGGAGAGCGACTGCAAGAAGCGCCAATCCAAAGCGGATCATCGGCGGCCAAGGATCCGCTTACACCGCCGACTCGAGACGATCAAAGATCGCGGCCTTCCACTTCGGGAGTCAGTTGATCGACCGCTTTGCGGAGGTCCTGGTTTTCAGGATAGATCGCCAAAGCTTTGCGCAGGGCCGTCAGTGCCGCCTTGTCCAGCCCATTGCGCTTCAAAATAAATCCCATGCCGCTCAACGCACCGAAATGACGCGGTTCGAGCGCCAGCACATGGCTAATGTCTTCCATGGACCCCGAGTCGTCATCTTGAAGGAAACGCAACGTGGCGCGTTTATTCCACGCCTCGGCCCAATCGGGCTCAAGCACGACAATCTTGTCCAGCAGGGTGCGGGCAATGTCGCGGTGATCGCTTCCCATGGCGGCGACCGCGCGAGTCATCAGCAGATCCGCCGTATCGGATCCGGAATGCATCCACATCCGCTCGATGAGTGTCGCTATGCCGCCAGCCTCACTCGCATCGGCCGCGTTGACCAAGCGGGCGAACAAGATGTCGAACAGTTCTTTCCTGGTCGGGACTTTGGCCTCGACAGGCTGGTCCTCGGCCTTCAGCTGCGCGTCTTTGGGAGGTGCTGCCCTGCCGCGAAAGCTGGGTACAAGGCCGGGCTCCGAACCATGCGGCCCGAACACATGGGCGCCGAGAGGAAGAGGAATGCTCCGCATTCCAGGCAACCCCAATTCCGCGCCCATGTCGGGCTCAGCGGAAGCCGTAGTCGCCGCCGAAACCGCCAGGGCCAAGACGAACGCCGCGATGATCGGCGCGCCAATCAGATGCCTGCACATACCGACAAGATAGGGCTGGCGGCAGGCTCCGTCAAAGATCAGGCAGCGCCCCCGGACGGACGACAAGCGTCAAAACGCCCCGAACACGAGTTCCTGCCTGGGGACTCGCCGGCAGGCCGCGATACCGGGGACCCTCCGGCTTCAGCCCTGGCGAGCCTTGTAGCGCTTCTGCGTCTTGTTGATGATATAGACGCGCCCCTTGCGGCGCACGATCTGGTTGTCGCGGTGGCGCCCGCGGAGCGATTTCAACGAATTGCGGACTTTCATGCCACGTCCTCGAAACTAAAGACGGCGGGAGACCCCGCCGTTGCGCCCGGATCTATGCAACATCTCGGCACCCGGATCAACCCGGAAGTTCCTGAAGACAGCTATCGCACCCTGGACGAGACACGGCCGTCTTCAGATCGGCCCCTGAGGCGCTTCGGCTGAGAGCGCCGGAGCGACCTCGTAACGGGCTTGCGTCCGGTCCGCGATCCTCGCCAGCGTCACGTCCGGTGCAAGCTCCACGAGCGTCATCCGGCCTGCCCGCTTATCGATCTGAAAGACGCCGAGGTCGGTAATCACCATGTCGACGACCTGCGAGCCGGTGAGCGGCAAAGTGCACCGCTCGAGGAGCTTGGCTTCCTCCCCTCCATCCTTCGCCTTGGCCGTGTGCTCCATGACCACCACGACCTTCTTGACCCCCGCGACAAGGTCCATGGCGCCGCCCATCCCCTTCACCATCTTGCCGGGGATCATCCAATTGGCGAGGTCTCCGTTCTCCGCCACTTGCATGGCGCCGAGAATGGAAAGGTCGATATGCCCCCCGCGGATCATCGCGAAACTGTCTGCCGAGGAGAAGAAGCTCGTAGTCGGCAATGCGGTCACGGTCTGCTTTCCCGCATTGATGAGGTCAGGGTCCTCCTCCCCTTCGAATGGAAAGGGTCCCATCCCGAGCATGCCGTTTTCGCTCTGTAGCTGGACGCTCATCCCGTCCGGAATGAAGTTGGAGACGAGGGTGGGTATGCCGATGCCGAGGTTGACGTAGAACCCGTCGCGCAATTCCTTCCCGGCGCGGGCTGCCATTTCGTCGCGGTTCCAGGGCATCAGATCTCCTCCCCGGCGGCAGACGAGGCCGGTGCCGCCGCGAACGCCTGCCTCTTGCGGACGGTCCTCTGTTCGATCCGCTTCTTGGGTTCCGGCACATGCACGATCCGCTGGACGTAGATGCCCGGCGTGACGATGTGGTCCGGGTCGATCTCCCCCGGCTCGACCAGATGCTCGACCTCGGCGATAGTGACCCGCCCCGCCGTAGCCATCATGGGATTGAAATTTCGCGCCGTCTTCCGATAGATGAGGTTCCCCTCGGGGTCTCCCTTCCAGGCGTGGATCAGCGCCACATCGGCGACGAGCCCCCGCTCCATGACATAGGACTCCCCCTCGAACTCGCGCACTTCCTTGCCATCGGCGACCAGAGTGCCCACGCCCGTTTTGGTGAAGAATGCCGGAATTCCGGCTCCGCCGGCACGAATGCGCTCCGCCAATGTGCCCTGCGGGGTGAACTCCAGTTCCAATTCGCCGGCAAGGAACAAGCTGGCGAAGAGTCGGTTCTCGCCCACGTAGGACGAAACCATTCTGGAGATCTGCCGGGTTTCGAGCAGCAGGCCCAAACCCGCGCCGTCGATCCCGGCATTGTTGGAAATGCAGGTGAGATTCTTGGCGCCCGTGTCGCGCAAGGCCTCGATCAAACTCGACGGGATGCCGCAAAGGCCGAAACCGCCTGACATGATCGTCATGCCGTCCTCGACCTGCCCGGCCAGAGCCGCCTTGGCGTCGGAATAGACCTTCTTCATTGATGCCCCGGATGCTTCGCCTTCCTGGTAACCGGACCGCTGGCCGGAGGCGAGCCTTTTTGTCGATAAATGCCCTAACGGCCGGGCCGGCACCCACACGGGCGAGAAGCCGGCACCCCCGCTATCCCCGTCCATCGCCAATCACGATCGAAATCGCAAGCCGGTCAGTCGAAAACCTCAGCCAGCATGGTCATGGCCGGTTCCGCGCCTCGAGGGACCGGACGCGTTCCCGCCACGCCGTATAGATGCCGCTCGCCGCGATGATGGTCGCGCCGCACAACATTGCGCGACCCGGCGTGGCACCGAACACGACGAAGCCGAGACCGCTCGCCCAAATCAACTGGGTGTAAGTGAACGGCGCCAGCAACGAAGCCGGGGCATGGCGATAGGCGTAAACCTGCATCAGGCTGGCCAGAGTCGCGAAAAATCCGACCACCGCACCGATTGCGACCTGCGGCCAAGTCGGCGTTTGCCAGTGAAAGAGGACCAGTACCGACAATACCGAAAAGCCGATCACGGCGGAGTAAAGCAGCGTCGTATCGGGACGCTCCGATTTGGCCATGCGGAGCGCCACCGTCGAGGTGGCCGAAGCCACGCTGCCGCAGAGCGGGATCAGCGAAGCGAGTTGAAAGGCGCTGGTGCCAGGCTGAACGATGATCGCTACACCCGCGAGCCCGACGAGTGCGGCGGTCCAGCGGCGTAGGCCGACTCTTTCCCCAAGGAACATCGCCGCCATGGCGGTCACCAGCACCGGCGCCACGAAGCCGATGGCGGTCGACTCGGCCACAGGAAGAAAGCCGAGGGACAGGATCGCGAGGGCGGTCGACAGCGCACTGGCGAGCGCCCGTCCGACCTGCAGTTGCGGTCGTTCGGTGGCAAGAACCTTCCTGCCGCGCAGCAGCAATGGCACGGTCATCACGACAAACACGAAATAGCGAAGCCACGCGATTTCGAGCGGCGGAAGCCCACCGGTCAGGATCTTGGCTGCCGTATCCGATACGGGGAAAAGGGCGGTGCAGGCCAGAAGCGCCAGCACGCCCACAAGGGTTCGCTCGGGCGTGGCCGCCGCCGCACCCTCGACGCCAGGCACCCTTTTCCGAACGAGCGCGAGGCGACCCTGTCGAGGGGCTGGGCCATCCGAGGCGCGGGCTTTGACGGCCGCAGGGGGTGCCGGCCTATCCGACGCACCTTCGATGTCACGGCGCACCGTCTTGTACATGGCGAAAGCCACTGCAATTCCTGAAAGCAAAAATAAAGAGTTAGCTTGGCGTTAGACCGATTGGCTCAACAAGTCTTTAAATTCCGCGCCCCGCATCGCAGGTCTGACGTGACTGCATGGGTGGCTGGGTTCTTGTCGATCAAGAATGATTGGACACCAACTCGACAGCGCACGGGCTGGCAGGTCGAGTCGGTTCGGGCTCCCGGAGCGGTACCGGCCGCTGTCGCCTGTCGACCTCGCCAGGGACAAATTGTGCGGGCCGAGGCGCATGGGGGACGGCGGAGCGCGCAACCTTCCGCAGGCGATCTCCCCGAATGGGGGAACCCGGATCGGATCAGGCGCGAGCGTAGCGAGGTGCGACGATCATGTCGCGTTCGGCGCGACCCCGGGCTAATTCGCCGGTGTGGGCCGCCGTCGCCTTTTCGCGCCCTTCCAGGCTCTCCGCCTTCTTCAGATCTTCCTCGGCTACCGTGAGTTGGTCTTTGGCTTCTTCGAGTTGCTCCCTCAGTTCGCCGGCCGAGCGCTTCAGGTTGTCGCGCCGAACAACCGCCGCCCGAGCATAGGTCGGATAGGCGAAGTGATTCGGATCGGAAATGCCCGAACGCTGTTCTTCCGAGGCGATCTCGCGATCCAGATCGGACGACATACGCGTGAAATCCGCGATCATTGCCTCGATCTGGGCGACGCGGCGACAACGCTCGTCGAACTGAAAGCGCTTGAGACGGATAAGGTGATCCCGCGACTTCACCATGCGAAACTCCAAGACGCGAGGGAAAACTCGACCCTGTGAACCGTGCCGAATACCGCGAAACATCCGCACCATCGCGCATGGAAGTTGCTTCTTCCTTACTTCGTGCCCTAGAAAGAAACCATGTCGGCGAATCGATGGGCTGCCGCTCCATAAACGTTGCGTTTACCTGTTTCTTTAACACTGGGCTTGTCGAGAGCCTACGACAGCCGTCTATTCCTTCGCATCGAGCGATGTCGGTCATCTTTCGAACGATCTCCGCGCTGCGACCCCGTGTCGTTGGACCGGAGCGGGGTCCGTGCGACTCTCGGAGACTGTGTCATTTTGGATGCAGCCGGCGACAAAAATACCGATCGCGGCAGATTTATGACGCCCAAGCAAAAATGCTGGTGAGCTGATGTT